>QNZW01000002.1 GCA_003978375.1 Sulfurovum sp. | reverse complement strand
ATTGAGCGTACGTATAAGCTTCATGGTGTCACGTTCATGCAATCCAATACTAGGCTCATCAAGTACATACATCACTCCTGTAAGTCCAGAACCTATTTGGGATGCAATACGAATACGCTGTGCTTCACCCCCAGAAATACTTCGCGCATCACGACTAAGTGTGAGATAGCCAAGCCCAACATCATATAAAAAATAGAGCCTTTCATATAACTCTTTTAGTATAGACTCTGCTATCATCTTTTGTTGGTCGTTAAGATGAGAAAAACTATTTTCATCTGCAAAATAAGCATAAGATTTTTCGATAGGCATATCGATAATATCTGCAATATTTTTGTCTTCTATTTTTACTGACAATGAGCGTGGACGCAGACGATGTCCCTCACAAGTATCACAAACTTTTTCAGTCATATACTCAGAAAGATCTTTTTCATCTTTGAACATATCATGTGCAAATTTCACTACCCCTGGCCATTCACGTTTAAGTTTATGTCTTTTCCATACAAAATCAATAGTACCACCATTACCATAGAGTATGGCTTTTTGTTGGTGTGGCTTAAGTTCGCCATAGGGTATTTTAACATCAATATCATTTTGCATACAAAACGCATTTAAAAACTTGGTATAGTAACTTTTATTAAAACCATACATAATTTTTATGGCACCTTTGTCGATGCTAAGGTCTTGATCGATAACTTTTTTAAGATCAATCGTATAACGAATACCCAAACCATCACAGGCATGACAAGCACCTTTAGGTGAGTTAAACGAAAAACTCACTGGTTCAAGTGGCTCAAAGCTCAATTTACAGTCAAAACAGGCTAAATGTTCTGAATAATGCATATGCTGACGTTCAAACCCAATCTCTTCATGGTTAAGCACTTCTATTTCGAGTTCGCCATAACTCTCTTTGAGTGCTTTTTCTACATCTTGTCCTATACGATCACGGCTCTCTTCTTTGACTACCACACGATCAATCACTACTTTGATGGTATGTTTTTTGGTTTTAGAAAGTTCTATTTCATCATCCAAACGTACCATCACGCCATCAATCATAGCACGAACATAGCCTTTGTGTCTAAGCGATTCAAGCATCTCAGAAAATGTTCCCTTTTTCTCTTTGACCAATGGTGCCATAATGACAAGTTTTGCTCCATTTGGCAAACGCAACACCTCTTCTATAATATCAGAAGCAGACATAGAAGAGATAGGTTTGCCACATTCATGGCAGTATTGTTCTCCTACACGTGCAAATAACAAACGTAAATAATCATAAATTTCTGTAATAGTTCCTACTGTGGAACGAGGATTTTTAGATGTGGTTTTTTGATCAATGGCAATGGCTGGGGTAAGCCCTTCAATTTTATCTACATCAGGTTTGCCCACACGTCCTAAAAACTGTCTGGCATAGGAAGAAAGCGACTCTATATAGCGTCTTTGTCCTTCTGCATACAAGGTAGAAAATGCCAAAGTTGATTTGCCAGAACCCGATATGCCTGTCACTACTACCAACTTATTTTTAGGAATACTCAAATTTATATTTTTTAAATTATTTTCTTTTGCTCCATAGACATGTATCATATTTTTTTTCATAGTTCTTCTTTTCCCTTAGATTGTTACTTTTCCCTTAAGTCTGATTAATGTCTTAAAATAACCGGAGGATTATAACATATTTTATACGTATTTGATATCTTAAAATAAATTTTTTTGATAAATTAGTTAAAACCAAATTTTTTTTATTAACATAGCTAAGGCAAAGACATATAACACCAAAAGTGCAGTTTTGTGATTTCTGGGTGTAACATGGTCCTTAAGCCATACACCTAAAGCCACACCAAATAAAGAAGCAATAGCCACTATTAAACCATTTTGAAAATCAATAGTACCATTATGAAGTCTGCTTATCATACCAGCCACCGAAGAGAATGCCACAAAAAAAAGCCCCGCCGAGACAGCTTTTTTGATAGGATAGTGTAAAATACCAACAAGCAATGGTGTTAAAATAATAGAACCACCAATGCCAAGGGTAATAGCAAAAATACCAATCATTAACCCAATGGTAAAAAGTAATGTTTTAGAGAGTGTTTTTGTTTGACTCTCCTCTTCATGTGCTTGAGAGAAAAAAAGTCGAAACATTGCAAAAATCAAAAGCCCTAAAAATAAAAACTGTAAAACATTATTGGAGATATATTGCGTGACATATCCACCAATATACCCACCCATAAAACCACCTATACCTACATAAATACCATCTCCTACACGCAAAGAACCCTTTTTGTAATTGAGGTATGAGCCAAACAAAGACGAAAATACCATCTGGATGATACTTATTCCAATGGCATCTTTTATCTCAAATCCCAATACCAACAACAAAGGCACAAGTATCATCCCTCCGCCTATACCAAAAAAACCTGACATCGTACCGATTAGTATACCAACAAATATAAGCTCTGCTATCATCTAAATTACTCCAAAAAATAAACTAAAACTATGCTACAGAAATATATTAAATACATACAAAAAAGCATCATTTTAAATAAGGGAGCGATTATAGCATTTTTATATGTTGTTTTGATATGTTTTTTGTAAAGATAAAATTTATATATTTATTAAGACAAAATTTATCTTATTTAGAGTATACTACAAACATATCTTAGGTAGCGAACACGAATACACCAAATGTTATTCTTCCTCCTTTTTAAAACCGTATCGTCTTCACCAACGATTTCGGCTTTGCAATTGCTATCTAAGATACTTTATCCATTCTCTTATATTTTATTTAATCTAAATTATGTAATACTATCCTAAAAATAGAGGAAATACTATGTCATCTATAAAATATATGGTACTAATATGTATGGGCATATATATCCTAGGTTGTGGAAGCAATAATACCAAAGATATCCCAGCAGAAACCACAACAAAACCTTTGCATATAGCTTGTGTGGGAGATAGTATTACGGAGGGTACAGGGTTAAAAAATCCTTCAATAGAGAGTTATCCTGCACAATTGGCTACGTTAGTAGCCAAAGATATCGTGGTGAAAAACTTTGGTACAAAAGGCACAACAGCACTTAAAAGTGCGGACCATCCTTATTGGCTTAGTCAAAATTATCAATATTCACATAGCTATCAACCTGATATTGTGATTATCATGTTAGGCACCAATGATGCAAAAGATAAAAATTGGAAAAATAAAAATGCTTTTATTTCAGACTATGTTGCATTGATAAAAAGCTATCAAAAACTAGCCAGTAACCCTACAATATATGTCTGTTTTCCACCTCCAGTGTATGCCAATATTGCAGGTATTAGCGATGACAGAATACGCAATGATGTCATTCCTAAAATAAAAGAAATAGCTACAAAAAGCAATGTAGAAACCATAGATATATATACCCTACTCAATCATAAAGAGGCACTGTTTCCTGATAAAATACATCCTAACGCCAAAGGTGCAAAACAGATGGCACAAGCAATCTATGGTGTAATTTATTAACCCTCAAATAAGGATATTGCCTAATTTTTAATCAGTTTAAGACAATTTTTTTGATAGAGAAGATTATAATTGCCTTATTTTAGAGCAATACAACTTTTTAAATACTATGCTTATTGGTTATACTAATGGCATTAAAACATTAAAAGGACGTTCTCAATGGAAATAAAATATATCATAGATACACTCTTTGCACTTTTTGCAATGACACTTATTATCTTTATGGTACCTGGTTTTGCTATGTTAGAAGCAGGATTAGTCAGAACAAAAAATGTAACAGCTGTACTTACAGTAAATGTTATGATTTATGCTGTTGCTTCTTTGGCATTTATGCTTATAGGCTACTCACTGGCTTTTGGAAGCTGGGATAATGATGGTATGAGTAAATGGGCGGCATTTCTCTTTCAAATGGCATTTGTGGGAAAAACCATCAATATTATGTCAGGAGGTGTGAGTGAGAGAGCACGTATCATCCCTCTTATATTTTTTACAGTGATAATGGCAGCTATTATCTATCCTCTTGTGGTCAATGTTACTTGGGGAGCAAACTTTTTAGCAGGTACGGCTCTTGATATCTCTTCTATGCATGACTTGGCAGGATGTACCGTGATACATTCTACAGGGGCTTGGGCACTTCTTGCAGCGATACTCATTATTGGACCTAGACGAAGAAGATACGGCAAAGATGGTAAAGTTAGAGTCATTCCTGCATCTAATATTCCTTTGGTGGTTTTGGGTGCACTGCTTTTATGGATAGGTTGGTTTGGTTTTAATGGAGGGTCTGTAGGCTCTATCTCCTCTAAAGAAAATGCTGATTTGGTGGCTTTGACTATCATGAATACAAATACAGCTGGATTGGCTGGTGCAGTCATCGTTGCACTCATGATGTACCTAAAATACAAAAAATTTGATATCACTATGATACTCAATGGTGCCTTAGGTGGCCTTGTATCTGTTACAGCTGGTGCAGATATCTTTGATATGTATGCACCTATTTATATAGGGGCTATTGGGGGTGTCATTGTCGTATATGGTGTAGCACTTTTTGATAAACTCAAACTTGATGACCCTGTAGGAGCACTCTCGGTACATCTGCTTAATGGTATTTGGGGGACAATAGCTGTGGCATTGTTTGCATCTGATATTTCTCTTTGGGCACAAATAAAAGGTATACTTGTAGTAGGCATATTTGCTTTTACTTCTTCCTATGTAGTCATCTATGTACTCAACAAATTTTCTCCATTTAGAGCAAATGATGAAGAGCAACTTGAAGGATTGGACATAGAAGAGTGTGGTGTTGAAGCCTACCCAGAATTTAAAAGAACCATATAAATAAAGGAAAAAGAAGATGAAAAAAATAGAAGCAATTATTAAACCATTTAAACTAGAAGATGTAAAAGAAGCGCTTGTAGAAGCAGGTATTGAAGGAATGACCGTTTCTGAAGTCAAAGGATATGGTCGTCAACAAGGGCATTCAGAACTTTATCGTGGTGCTGAATACATCGTAGAATTTATTCCTAAAGTTAAAATAGAAATTGTCGTAAGTTCAGATGAATATGCCAATAAAGCCATAGAAGCCATTAAAGAAAATGCTAAGACTGGTAAAATCGGTGATGGTAAAATTTTTGTATCAGATATCTCTAAGACAATCCGTATCCGTACAGATGAAGAGGATGAAGAAGCGTTATAAAAGATGAAATCTTGATATATATCCTTGACGAGACATCTTTTTTGTGCTATAACTAAGACAAAAGTTATCCGAATTAAATCGATGATATGAAGGATTTTAAATGGGAAATAAAGGGTTAGATAAAGCGATTTCAGGTGAATATGCACTCGGTTTTGAGATAGATATCGAAACCGAAACTGTACCACCAGGGCTGAACGAAAGCACTATTGCATTTATCTCTAAGAAAAAAGAAGAGCCTTCATGGATGTTGGATCTTCGCCTCAAAGCACTTAAAAAATGGGAGAGTATGACAGAGCCTCATTGGGCTAAATTAGACTATGAACCTATAGATTATCAGGCTATCTCTTATTATGCAGCACCTAAAGAGAGCCTAGAGAGTCTAGATGAGGTTGATCCTAAAATACTCGAAGCTTACAATAAACTAGGTATCTCACTCGAAGAGCAAAAACAACTTGCAGGTGTCAAAGTGGCTGTAGATGCTGTAGTAGATTCTGTATCTGTCACCACGACCTACTCTGAAGAACTTAAAAAGCATGGCGTCATTTTTTGCTCCATTTCAGAAGCTATTCGTGACTATCCAGAACTAATAAAAAAATATATGTTCTCCGTAGTGCCTATGAGTGACAATTACTTTGCTGCACTTAATGCTGCTGTGTTTACTGATGGCACATTTGTTTACATCCCCAAAGGGGTACGTTGTCCTATGGAGCTTAGTACTTATTTTAGAATCAATGCTATCAATACAGGACAGTTTGAACGTACACTTATTGTTGCAGATGAAGGCAGTTATGTAAGCTATAATGAAGGATGTTCTGCACCCACACGAGATGAACATCAACTGCATGCTGCAGTGGTAGAACTTATTATTCTTAAAGATGCTGAAATTAAATATTCTACCATTCAAAACTGGTTTCCTGGTGATGAAAATGGCAAGGGTGGTATTTATAATTTTGTAACAAAAAGAGCTATTTGTAAGGGTGACAATGCCAAAGTATCGTGGACACAAGTAGAAACAGGGTCTGCAATTACATGGAAATACCCTAGCTGTATCTTAAAAGGAGACAATAGTGTGGGTGAGTTTTATTCGGTAGCAGTCACTACCCTAGCCCAACAGGCTGATACAGGTACCAAAATGATACATATTGGTAAAAATACCAGTTCGACTATTATCTCCAAAGGTATATCTGCTATGAAAGGACAAAATACCTATAGAGGATTGGTAAAGATGAACAAAAGTGCTGTAGGAGCTAGAAATTATTCTGAGTGTGACTCTTTGCTCATAGGCTCACAGTGTGGTGCACATACCTTTCCTTATTTGGAATCTAAAGATACCAAAGGACAGATAGAACATGAAGCTACTACATCAAAAATTAGCGATGAACAGCTTTTTTATCTGCGTCAACGTGGCATTAGTGAAGAAGATGCCGTAAGCATGATTGTGCATGGTTTTTGTAAGGAAGTCTTTTCAAAACTCCCTATGGAATATGCAGTAGAAGCCAAAGCATTATTAGAATTAACATTAGAAGGAAGTGTAGGATGAGTAGCATAATGAAAATAGAAAATTTACAAGCAAAGATTGGTGATAAAGAGATACTTAAAGGGCTAAATCTAGAGCTAGAACCAGGCAAAGTACATGCTATTATGGGACCAAATGGTGCAGGTAAATCCACACTTTCTAAGGCCATTGTTGGACATTATGATGTAGATGTTACAGATGGAAATATTATCTATAAAAATCAAATAATCAATGACATAGCACCTGAAAAAAGGGCTCTAGAAGGCATTTTTTTGAGCTTTCAGCATCCCGTGGAGATACCGGGTGTAAATAATGCTTATTTTTTAAGAACGGCACTCAATGCAAAACGTAAACATGAAGGCAAAGAAGAGCTTGATGCTGCTGCATTTTTACGCCTTATGAAAGAGTACTTAACGTTACTTGACATGAAATCCGATATGATAAGCCGTTCACTGAATGTGGGATTCTCAGGTGGAGAGAAAAAACGCAATGAAATCCTCCAAATGATGCTATTAGAGCCTGAGGTGATTATATTAGACGAGATAGATTCTGGCTTGGATATAGATGCCCTTAGAGCTGTGAGTGAAGGTATCAATAAAATGAAAGACGGTAAGCGTTCTTTTCTTGTGATTACCCATTATAGTCGTATACTTGATTATATAAAACCCGATTACATCCATGTACTTAAAGAGGGTAAAATCATCAAAACAGCAGGTCCTGAACTTGTAGCCCAACTTGAAGAACATGGGTATGATGGCATAGAGGAAGAGTAATGAATCTCTCAATACTTAAAAATAAAACGTCTGAGGAAATCGGTAAACATTTAGATATAAAGGACAGAGTAACTCTATTGGAGCGTTTGAGTACATTAGGATTACCAAGTAAAAAAAATGAAGCCTACCGTTACTTTGATGTGGAAAAATTACTTGAAAAAGAGTATAAAATACTTGACAATTTACCAATGTCTCCTAAACCGTCGAATAAAATAGAAATAAAAGATGGTATAGTAGTGGCTGCCCCTCAAGGTATGCGTGTCTATTCTGAACATTGTGATAAGATTGATATGGATCATTTTGATCCACTTTATTACCTAGGGCATCTTCTGTCTCCACAAACCATTAAGATAGAACTAGATGGTGATGTCGAAGTAGAGATAGAACATACATTTACACAAAGTGATACACTCATTCATTATCGTATCGTACTCTACAATCAAGCCAATCGTCATGCCACTGTCTATGAAAATTTTGTACATGAAACTATAGAGAATACCCTTGTGCTTTATGGATATGATATGCATATCGCACAAGACTCCACACTCAGAGTAGTCAAGATGCAAAGTATGCAACATAGTGGGTATAGTATGATTGCTTCACACACAATCAATGTGGCTCAAAATGCCAATGCATTGCTTAAAACATTTGATATAGGTTCAGACCAGGCACTACAACTGTTTAAAATAACATTAGATACCCATGCTCACGTAGATGCAGGACATTTACTCTATCTCAATGCAAATGCCAAGCGAGGTACGGTGTCTCAAATCGTACATACTGGTGAATATGCAAGTTCTACACAAGAAGCTAAAAACATCTTAGATGCCCAGAGTCGAGGTATCTTTGATGCATTGATAAAAGTAGAAAATACAGCCAAATATACCAAAGCAGCACAAAACTCTCAAGCTATTTTACTCCATGATGGTGCCTATATGATAGCCAAGCCTCAGCTTGAAATTTATATAGATGAACTTGAAGCCAGTCATGGAGCAACGATAGGACAATTGGACAAACAGCAACTTTTTTATTTGGAGAGTCGAGGTATTAGCCATGTGGAAGCTAAAAAGATACTCGTCATAGCCTTTGCCAATACGCTTATAGAGCAAGTCAAAGACAGCAGACAACAAGAACGTATCAAAATTGCTTTTGAAAAGGCATTTTATGCTGGATACAGTGAAAATTCAAGCCTATCTTGAACATAAGGAGATAAAAATGAACATGATAGAAACCGTAGCAAAATATAAAGAAGATTTTGACCTTTTCATCACTGACAATGATAAACTAGAGTATATTTTTGATTTAGGTAAACGCCATACTCCTCTAGCAGAAGAAGAGAAAAATAGTACGACTTATGTACAGGGTTGTGCTTCTGATGCTTGGCTTGTAGGAGAATGTAATGAGGGTGTTTTGGTACTTCGTGCAGAAGGTACATCCCAGATGGCAAAAGGTATGCTAACGCTACTTTTAGACATTTTTTCTGGACGTAAAGCCGATGAAATTTTAGCATTTGACCCAGCCAAACTTCATGAAATGGGTGTGGTAGAACTCCTCTCTCCTGT
The DNA here is from genome assembly GCA_003978375.1 of Sulfurovum sp. Taxonomy (GTDB): domain Bacteria; phylum Campylobacterota; class Campylobacteria; order Campylobacterales; family Sulfurovaceae; genus Sulfurovum. The sequence continues at coordinate 1 of QNZW01000002.1, read as the reverse complement.
A
>QNZW01000221.1 GCA_003978375.1 Sulfurovum sp. | reverse complement strand
GGTGTTGGGGTCGGCGTCGCAGTTGGTGTAGGCGTTGGTGTTGGCGTCGCTGTTGGCGTGGGTGTGGCTGTCGGTGTGCTAGGTTTTGATGTGGGTTTAGGTGTTGGTTTACTGCTTGGCTTGGGTGTCGGATTTGTTGATGGTTCAGGTGTAGCTAAAGCTTCAGTGGTGTCAGTATTGCTTCCACATCCTGTCAAGATTATCGTTAAAAAAGCGGTTGCACAGAGTGTTTGTAATGTTTTGTTCATGATTTTTCCCTTAAAAAAATTTGTTACGAATTTATTATACATAAAAATACATACATAGTCAAAAAAAGTGGGACAAAATTTAAAAAAAATCACACACAAATTTGAAGTTTTATGGTGTGTCAATCATTGAAAATGTTATCGAATAAATTCAACAACATCTTCAAAAGGAAGTCTAAGTTGGGTAGATTGTTTATTTTTCCTATAGCCAAAGGGAACCAATACCGAAAGTTGCCACTTATTCGTATCTAATCCCAATACTTTTTCTACTTTTTCTTTTTCAAAGCCCTCTATGGGGCAAGAATCTATGCCTATATAAGCTGCTGCTGTCATCATATTGGCTAGTGCTATATATGTTTGTTTTGATGTCCAGTGATAGATGTTGTCATCAGAACTTAGTGTTTTTTGAAGATGATTTGTATAAAGCTTTATATAGTCATCTTTTTGTTTTTGCGTGAGTGGGCGACGGCTAAATCGCTTGGCAGGTATTCCTGAACTTGGTTTAACATTTTCTATAGCAGCCAAAATCACTACCAAATGGGAACAAGAAGTAATTTGTACTTGGTTCCAACATATAGGGCGTAATTTGGCTTTTAAATCATTGTTGGTAATGACTAAAAATTTCCAGCCTTCCATCCCAAAAGAAGAGGGTGACTTGCGACCAGCTTCTAAAATAAAGTGCATTTTCTCCTCAGAAATAGCTTTGTTTTCATGAAATATTTTGCATGCATGTCTAAAATTTATAGCTTTTGTAAAATGATTATTCATTGATTTACCTTTTGTACATTATATTTGATACAATATCGAAATTTTAAGGGAAAAGAGATGAAAATAGTTTACATAAGTATCGTAATGTTGTTTTTTTCACAAGCCAAAGCAAAAGACTATACTAAAAATCTTCAAGCAATACAATGTATGGACACATTACTCAAAAAATATGGTTTTACACAAAATGAATTAATAGCGTTGTTTTCAAATGTAACAGTACAACAAGAAGCGTTAAATGCTTTTGTACCACGTGAAAAACAAAAAAGAATCAAAGATACAAGAACACCAGCCCAAGTGCAAAAAGCAAAACAGATTAATCTACAATATGGTGCTTGGGAACGCTATGTGCGTCTAAAAGTAACAGAAAAAAGAATAAGACAAGGTGTTGATTTTATACAAAAGCATAAAAAAACCTTTGAAGAGGTCGAAAAAAAGTATGGTGTGCCTAAAGAGTATATTGCTGCTATTTTAGGTGTAGAGACAGTCTATGGAAAAAATGTAGGAAAATATCCTATATTTGATACACTAGTAACACTGGCTTTTGAAGAGAACCGTAGAAATGATTTTTTTAGAAAAGAGCTTATACATTTTTTACGTCTTTCAAAAAGCCAACACTTTAACCCTAAGGATGTCAAGGGCTCTCATGCTGGTGCCATAGGACTTGGACAATTTTTGCCAAGCAATTATGATGCATATGGTGTTGATTTTGATAAAGATGGAAAAATTACACTACAAAAAGCAGATGATGCGATTGCCAGTATTGGCAATTATCTTAAAAAAAATGGATGGCGAAAAGATGAACCCGTGGCAGTGCATGTTTTTTGTAATGAAAAGCGATTTTCAAGATATGAAACTGGACATACACATTTTTATAATCCAGATAACTTAGTAGGACTTTTGCCTCTTTTACCTTGGAATTATAAAGGTAAAGTATGTTTAATTAAATTAGAAAAAAAAGAATATGATGAAATTTGGTACGGTGCTAAAAACTTTTTTGTGATAACTCGCTATAATCACAGTGATTATTATGCGATGTCCATACATCAATTAGCCCAAAAAATAAAGAAAAGATTTTATGAAAATTAATGTAATTATAATCGATAAAAAAAGTAAAGACAATTTGTACTCAGGATTAATAGCACACTACCAAAAAATTGCAAAACCCTTTGCAAAAGTAGAGATCATAGAAGTTTTTGATAAAGAAATTAGCAAAGCACATGATATTTCTGCAAAGATGGCACAACACTCGTATACAAAAGCACTTTCTAAATATATGACCCAAGGGATAAATATTGCGCTAGATCCCTCTTCAAAAGAGCTAAACAGTCATGATTTTGCAAAATTGCTTAAGGATAGCATGGAGATAAATTTGTTTATTGGCGGTGCATACGGCTTTGAGAGCGATTTTTTAAATAAATGTAATAATGCTATATCATTTGGTAAAATAACGCTTTCACATAAATTGATGAAAGTAGTAGTACTAGAACAAATTTTTAGAGGCTTGGCAATTAACCATGGTCATCCATATCATAAATAAAAGATTGAGGGAAGAAAATGTTGAATAAAACTGAATTAGAAGAATTTAAAAATAAATTATTAGACAGAAGAGTACAAATAGAAAAAAATCTTAGAGGTACTTCACTAGAATTAGACGAAATGCGTAATCTTGAGTTAAATGATGAGGGAGACTATGCTGCTGCATCTGCAGAAACTATAGTAGATAGTGCTATTTTGGTGCAACAACGTAAAGAATTAAACGAAATTGAACTTGCTTTAGATAAAATAACGAAAGAGACTTATGGCATATGTGAAATGTGTGAAGAGCCTATAGGTAAGCCACGTTTAGAGGTAAAAAACTTTGCACGTTTTTGCATTACATGTCGAGAGATTAACGAAAAAAAACAATAAATATAGTTTTTTTCAATTTTAATTTAAAAGGATAGCTTTATGAAAATCAGTCTTTACATCATTGCGGCATCAACATTTATAGCATTGGTAGGAGCATTTGTCTATACATTAGATTTAGGTTCATATCGTTTAGAAAGTTTAAATATTTCACTGCCTATTACTTTATGGATAGTGTTGCCTTTGATTATACTTTTTCTTCTAAGTATTGTGTATATGCTGTTTTATGGTATGACAAATTATTTTCAAATTAAAAAATGGAAAAAAGATTCAAACACATTAGAAGATGCACTTTATTGGTCTTTGGTGAATGAACCTAAAGAACAAAAATATGTGATGTCAGAGATAAAAGAATCTGCTGTACTACTCAATAAAGCATCCTTGGATTCTTCTGACAATATTGAGGGCTTAAGCCCACGACTTTCTAAAGCTTTAAAAATTATTCAAAAAATCAAAAGTGGTGAATATGTAGATTTAAAAGAAGAGAAGATGTCTAAGGTTTTTAAAGTAGGCAATCCTATTTTGGTTAAAAACAGACTGAATCATCTAGAATCTGATGAAAAATTTGTCGAAACAGTTATGCGTGCATCTGGCGAATATTCTAAAACAGTGCAACAAGAAGCATTAGAAGTATTTGCACAAAAAGAAAATTTTGAAAAAGCACGTAAATATACGAAAATATTTGATGTTAAAAACTTTTTGGTAATGTTGCATAGAGTCAATCAAGAAGATGATTTAGGATTAAATAAAGAGATATTATCAGAATTTATTGAAAACCTAAAACTCTCTTGTGAAGATTTTGTTAAGATAGCAGAAGTGACAAAAAAATATTTTAAACCAGATGAAAATTTGACACTTTTTAAAACATACCAAAAAGAGGACGATAAGGCACAAAATGCCTATCTTTATCTACTTTTTGAGTATGAGCTTATGGATCAAGTAGGTATTTTTCTTGAAGAGCATGAAGAGAATGAGTTTGTGAAATTTAGAGCATTTTACCAGCTTAAGAAAAACCATTCAAAATATAAACTCGAAGATGTCATTGATATTAGCTCTGTATGTCAAAATACAAAATTCTTATAACAATATATTTTTGGTATATTAAATTATATGCCTAGTTTAGATTTTTCTAAACCTCTGTATGCCTTAGCACCATTGGCTGGGTTTACAGATCTTCCTTTTAGATCTGTTGTCAAGAAGTTTGGGGTTGATTTGACTGTCTCTGAGATGATTAGCTCAAATGCCCTTGTACATCACTCCAAAAAAACCCACCGAATGTTGGAAAAAAGTTCTATTGAAAACCCTTATGCCATACAAATTGCAGGATCTGATTTGGAAGTCATAAAACGTGCAGTTGAGATGATTAACCAACGTGAAGATATTACAACAATCGATTTAAACTGTGGATGTCCTGCACCCAAGGTAGTCAATAATCTGCAAGGATCATCTTTGTTGACTGATTTACCACAAATGGCAAAGGTGATAGAAACGATTAAAAAATACTCAAACAAAGAGTATACTTCAGTGAAGTTTCGTTTGGGGTTTAATGAAAAAAATCATATAGAAATAGCACATATTTGTCAGGAGTCTGGCGCAGATTATATTGCAGTACATGGAAGAACAAGAGCAGGTCGGTACAAAGCAGCAGTTGATTATGATGCATTGGCTGAGATTAAACAGACTGTAGATATTCCTATGTTTGCCAATGGTGATATTGATTCTGCTGCTAAAGCAAAATGGGTACTTGAATATACAGGTGCTAATGGTGTGATGATAGGACGGGCTGCTGTAGGTAAACCATGGATATTTAAGCAAATAAAAGAGGGGATGGAAGAGCCTAGTGCATCGCTTATAAGAGAAGTGGTATTAGAACATTTTGATCAGATGATAGCCCATTATGACAAATATGGGGCGATTATTTTTAGAAAAAATCTTCACTCTTATTCAAAAGCAGGGTATCAAGGGGCTTCTTTATTTCGAAATGAAATTAATCGTATTGAAGACCCTAAAGAGATGAGAGAGGTGGTTGATACCTTCTTTTCTCAAACATTATTAGGGTAATAATATAGGCCTTTAAAAATCTTCATTTTCAAATTCTTGTGCTATTTTTTTCTCTTCTTCTTGTTGTAATTGGGCTTTTGTTAAGACCAATTCATGTAAAAATTCACCAAAAAATGTTTTTGATTCTGTTTTGGCAAGAAACAGATAAATACCAGCAAGAAGTCCAATAAATGTTAAAATGGCTATTATCGTTTGCACGGGATTAAACCTCTGTATAGGATCTTTTTGTTTGATTTCACAGACGCCACCTGGGCAATATTGGGGATCTTCTCTTTTGATAGCTTTGTATATCATACAGCCAACACAGATAGAAAAAGCAGATTCTAAAAACATCAAACTAAGACACAAAACACAAATAAGCACTTTGTAAAAAGTGATATCCCAATGTAGCACAAACCAATACATCATAGGAAAAGAGATAAACCAACCAAGCATCCATGCAAAACGTTTTTGCATACCACCAGTATAATCTGGTTTCTGATTGCGTACGATAAATTTTGCTAAAAGTAAAGAAGGAGAGTATTTGGGACTGATGACTCTTGCGAAAAAATCAAGAAACAAAAATGCCAAATAGACCCTAGCGACAATAATATGATTGTATCCAATACCCACAAAAATAACAATCATTCCTAGCATAAAGAGCAACCCAGCTGCAGCCCGTGCCTCTCTTTCATTAATTACCGTGGTATCATATCCTGGAACTTTCTCTCCATATTCCCCAAGAAAACGTTTTAGATTCAAAAAATACTCCTTGTATTGTTTCTGCACTATGCACGGAATTATACCTAAGAAAAAGTAATAACTTTGCATCAAACTTTTTAGCATCGTGTGAAAATCATACTAGTTACTATTTTTATTGGGTTGACCTATGTCAAAGCACTTTTTATAAAAATTGATTATAATGCCTTCAAAAAAAGGATTCAACTGTGACTTTCGTGATAATAAAAGCGATACATCTTTTCGCAGCATTTATTTATGGGGGATTTCTTATTGTTGATAATTTATTTTTAGTGCATATTAGACAATCTTACACAGAAGAGGAATACAAACAAATAAGAGAATCATTTATGAAATATGTGCGAAAAGTGGTGCCTCCTAGTCTTCTTGTTGCAGTGATTACTGGGTTGTATCTTATTACTCAGGTGTTTGGTCCTATAGATAAAGAGGGAATGAGTAGCTTTCAAATGATGTTGTCATTCAAGGCATTCTTAGGGATTTGGCTTGGACTTAGAGGGGGATTACAAGTGTATGGTGGTATACAGCCTTTTTACTTTAAAAGCCATCTGTTGCCATTTATTTTTGTGGTGACAATTATCTTTATTTCTCAGTTTATGTATCTTTAGTATGACTTTTTTCTACTAAACTAGAGAGTACAAAACTTGTGAGTACAAATCCTAAAAATAAAAAGAAACCTATCTCCAAGTGTGTACCATTGGTAGTAATAATGTTCATGGGTTGACTTTGTTTTTCTAAATGTTCGAGTTCATTGCCTACGACACCATCTAGCCCTAAATAAGCCATAAAAATAGAAACAACCATCACATCAGCCATCGACCATTTGGTAGAACGTAATGCAAAAAAACGTACTATAGGGTTATTTCCCAAGATGCTTGAACTGTAATAATAAAGATATGTAGCTATGAGTTTGAGAGTAGGGAAGATAATACTAAACATCACAAGAAGTATACCTACAAATATCATTTTTACTTTATGTGAGTCTAAAAGTAACTGTACCAAATCAGAGATACTTTTACTCTGGTAAAAAAGCATTTGGTTGTGAAAGATAATAGGTTGTTCTAGTACAGTAAAAGAGAGTTTTGCTATTTTTGCTTCTATATCTAACATAGGCAACATAATACCTGGAAAAAGAAGAGCAACGGTCGTACCTGAAAGAATAATCAAACCCAAAGAGCTTAATCTGCCTTGTAGCAGTATAAAAAGTATAATACACACAGCTAAAAATAAAATTATAAGCATGAGATTATGCATTGTTTTAGAAATTTGTTGTATATTTTGATTTAAAATAGTATTGCAGGTATCACTGTGGGTGGTATGATATTTGTTTAGTACATTATTGAATAAAGACATATCAGTACTAGGAACAAATTTTTCTTGCATAAATTGTTGTAATTTTTCACGTATTACCTGTTTTGCTTTTGCTTGATTTTCTGGTTTTTCTATCTCCAACATTACAGCATCGGTAAATTCAGGTACACGTTTGCGTAAGGTTTTGATGTCTAAAATGGAGTCAGTTATCATCTGTTTGGTTGAGCCCAAGATGCTATCAAAAAATCCTCTTTTGCCTTTGTTTTTTTGACGGACTGCACGGTCAGCTTCTAAAATAAGGGTATTGAGAATGGTTTCAATATAGCTTTTTATCTGCTCTTTGTTATTGACATTTAAATCAAAGTTTTGGATTTTGTTGTCAACAATTTTTGTGATTTTTTGTGTCCAAATATCTGAATTGAACATTCCAAATGCTACAGAATGAAGTGTGGCATAGTCTTTTTTGTATATTTTGGCTTGTTTGCCATCATGAATAATTTGAGTATCTAAATAGATAATGACTACAAGTAAAATAGCAGAAAGTATCAGTAAAATTTTTTTAAAATTTTTTTTCATAAGCATACTCCATTCATCCAAAATTTCTATAGTATAGCAAAATATTAATGTTGATTTGTTTCAGTACAAAAGAGCAGGATGTAATATATTTTTGTTATACTTTCTTAATCCAAAATCATACATGGTATGATTGGGATACTAAATAAAGAAAGAGTGTATTGTGGCGTATGACCTTCAAGACAAACTCGTAATTGCTATTTCTTCTAGGGCACTTTTTGATTTGGAAGAAGAAAATACTATCTTTACTCAAGAGGGCTTAGAGAAGTATTATACGTATCAGCTTGAGCATATAGACAAACCTTTGGCAAAGGGCTCAGCATTTAGATTTATACAAAATTTGTTACATATTAATCAAAAGTTTGACAATAAATTGATAGAAGTCATTATACTTTCTCGTAATAATGCAGCAACAGGGTTGCGTATAGGACGATCTATAGAGCATTATCATCTAGATATAGAACGCACAGGCTGGACAGCAGGTACTCCTGTGGTACGCTACTTAGAAGCATTTAAAGTAGATTTGTTTCTTTCTGTCTATGCACCCGATGTTCAGGCAGCTGTTGATTCTGGTGTTGCTGCTGCTACCATCTTGCCACATACGCCTATTGTAGATAAAGAGCAAGATATTGTTAGGATAGCATTTGATGGAGATGCCGTCATTTTTGGGGATGAGAGTGAAAAGATATATCAAAAAGATGGCTTAGATGCCTTTATTGAGCATGAACGAGAAAATGCTAAAAATCCTTTAAGTAAAGGGCCTTTTTTTAAATTTTTAAAAATAATTTCTGACATACAAAATAGATTTCCTATGGAAACCTCTCCCATACGTACAGCGCTGGTCACTGCAAGAAGTTTTAGTACACATGAGAGAGTATTGGGTACCCTTGAGGGCTGGGGTGTACGCATAGATGAAGCATTTTTTCAAGGTGGCGTACAAAAATATGAAATTATAAAAGCCTTTGGTGCAGATATATTCTTCGATGATCAAGACATACACCTAAAAGACACATCCAAACTAACCCCCTCAGCAAAAGTACCTTATATGAAGGAATAGTGGTTTTTTAGATAATTGACCTCCATCAAATTTTTTATGATTCATCCAGCGCTGGTGATGAGGTACCCCAATATAATCAAAGATGGAAGTCCGGGATGGTTTCCCAAATCCGGTATCTTCACTTCCCGGTTCCCCAACTTCCTGTCCGAAATAGATCATCGTTGGCGAAGTACTGATCGTAGCCGAAACCACCATGGCAGGTTTCCCGTTTTCTGCAAAGCGGGCAAAATCATCACAGGGCAAGCGTTGTTCATCATGATTTTCCAGAAAATGAAGCATCTGATGTTCAATATCGGCCATTTCTTCCTGTACTTTCGGAATATGATCGGTCCAGCCATAACCTTTTACAATATGTTTCAGCGAATCGTAAAAGGCTACTTTATCATAGAGGTAATCCATCTTTCCCAGAAAAATAAAAGGGCGATACAGATCCGGGT
>QNZW01000069.1 GCA_003978375.1 Sulfurovum sp. | reverse complement strand
AGGCATTACCAAAATTACCACTAGGCACTACCAAATAAATTTTTTCACCCATACCTATTTCGTTTATTCTTACAAGCTCCAAATAGGCATGGATATGATAAATAATTTGGAAAATAATACGTCCAAAATTCACAGAATTCGCAGCAGAAAGTTTAATATTTTTTTCTAACAACTCCTCGTTAAATGCTTTAGAAGCAAGTAGTGCCTTAAGCGTATTTTGTGTGTCATCAAAATTACCTTTTACACCAATTACTTTAAGATTAGTTGCATCTTCAGTGACCATTTGTAATCTTTGTACATCAGAAGTACCACCATCAGGATAAAGACAAGCTACCTTTACCCCTTTTTGATTTTTAAAAGTCTCAAGCGTTGCTGGTCCTGTATCTCCACTTGTTGCTGCCATGATGAGATAATTTTCATCTCTTTTTTGAGCTATTTTACTTAAGATATATCCAAAAGGTTGTAACGCCATATCTTTAAAAGCACGTGTAGGTCCATGGTAAAGTTCTGCTACAAAACAATCTTTTTCTATTTTGCTAAGTGGTACAGGATTTATAGCATCATCAAAGGTATCATATCTTTCCAATGCATTTATAAGTATTTCTTCTTCTATATCTATCTCAAATTTTTGTAAAAAATCCAAAGCCAATGTCTTATAGTGACTTAAAAGATGTGATGTTAAAAAATCTTTATCAATAGAAGGAATATTTTGGGGCACATAAAGTCCACCAAAACTAGCACTTGGACTCAATATTGCTTCTGAAAAAGATATACTTAATGGTTTACTCCCATCATTACCTCGTGTCTCGATAAATTCCATATGATATTGTCCTGTTTTATTGTAGTATTAAATAAGCCATAGTATAGCTAAAAAACCTAATAAAAAGCGTGTTTTATCCTAGTAAATTTAAAATAAAAATTGATTTTAAAAATCTTAAGTAATACAATTAGGGGATAAAGTTTGAAAATAGAATTGAATTTAGCATTTATGGCAAGCAATCATCTATGCTTATCAAGTATATTTTAGGGAAAAAGAATGTTAACTTACAAAAAACAACACTCACCATAAAATATTAAATACTGATTTAATAGAAGAAAATAAGACTATTCAAGAGATGAATAGCCTAGTATATCTCTATTGGTAGTCCGACTTTCTCAGAGAGATTCTAGACTTTCCGTACCTACCTCGCAGCAGACTTGGCTTTTTCAATACAGTTATACATACTGTATGGACGAATTATAGTATAAAATTCTTAAATAGAGCTTAAATATCATAATATTACAACTCTATGCAAGTTCCTACGCCAGAACTGGTTAGGATTTCTAAAAGTAAAGAGTGTTCTACTCTTCCATCAATAATATGTGCTTTTTTTACTCCACCACGAAGGGCTTCTATACAAGCATCTACCTTAGGTACCATACCACCTTGTATGGTGCCATCTTCTTTTAATGCTTCTGTTTTTTCAATACTTAAATTTGTGACAAGCTGCATATCTTTGTCTAAAATACCTGGGGTATCTGTTAAAAATAAAATTTTTCGTGCTTCTAGTGCTACTGCTATTTTTGAAGCAGCAAGATCTGCATTAATGTTAAATCCAGGATGTCCAATAGTACTACTCCCTGCAATGGGTGCAATGACAGGTACCGCTCCATCTTCAATAATATTATTGACAATAGCAGGATGAATATGCTCTATTTTCCCTGTGTAACCAAAATTTTCAAAATCTTTTGGGATACCTTTTAGGAATCCTCCATCTTTTCCAGAGATACCTATAGCTTGTGTACCATGATTATTAAGTAAAGAGACTATCTCCTTATTGATTTCACCAGAAAGTACCATCTCAACCACACGCATCACCTCTTTTGTGGTAACACGTTGTCCCTCTATAAAAGTAGTCTCTACTCCTAAATCAGAGAGTAAATCTGTAATACTTTTTCCTCCTCCATGCACAATAATAGGCTTCATGCCAACCAAATGTAACAGTACGATATCTTGAGCAAATTGTTCTTTAAGTTCACTGCTTGTTTGTGCAGAACCACCATACTTTATCACTATCTTTTCATTGGAAAATCGTTTAATATAAGGTAAAGCTTCTAATAATGTTTTAACCACTTCTAAATTATCTCTCATCTATGTGTTCCTTGTTCTATATAGGCTTTAATCTGTGCTATTATAGCATCATCTATAATGAATTTAAGTTTCATTTCAGAGATAGGAATATCAAAACCTTTCATTTTAACCCTATCTTTAGAAGTACAAAGTATGGATGTGGCATTATAGGTTTTTAAATATTGCTTTAATACTTCTTCATCAAAATAAGCATGGTCTTCATAATAAATTTTTTTTATCACTGAGGGTGGAAGATATTCATCTAAACGTTTTGGATTTGAGATAGCTGTGAGGAGTATCATTCTTGTTGTTGGATTCTCAATTTTTACTTCTCTGCTAAAGCCTTCATTCTCTTTCACTCTATTTTCTGCATTGTTTCGAGTAAAATAAAATTCTCTCAATGGACCTGCAGGAAATGTCAAATAATTTTCTATTTTAGGTGGTTCTAAAAGAATTTCATACTTTTTGATGTCTACTCTATTAAACCCATCATCCAAAACAATCAGTGTAGCACCTAGCTCTTTTGCACGTGTGATTGCCAATGTTCTATCTTCGGAGACTATCACAGAAGCTTTAGGTAAAGACAGTGCCATCAACATTGCCTCATCACCACTTTTATTCACATCTGTTAAAATCTTTCCTTGATAACTTACTTCTACCAATCCTTTACTTTTGCGTCCATATCCACGAGATATCACCACAACATTATCAAACCGAGAAACCAAAGCTATGACAAAAGGGGTTTTTCCTGTACCTCCTACAATAAGATTTCCTACAGAGACTATTGGTAGTGTATACTCATTTTTTTTTATACATTTTCTACGTATCCACATGCTTACACCATACAATAAGGACAAAGGAAACAAAAGTATTATAATAGGCCAATGATACCATTTTGGTGAAAACAACATCTCCTCAAAAAATAGCCTTATGAACATGTTTTTGCTCCAAGTTTTTTGATCTCTTCACAAGTAAATCCTGCTTCTTTTCGTGCTTTTACATTAATATGTGGTCTATGTTTGTCTAATAAAGCATAACGTTCAAGAATATCAAAGTACACATCTTCATCTTTTCCTTCTTGTTTACAAAGGTACTTAAACCACTTATCACCTTTGTAAACATGATCTATCTCTTCCTTATAGATGATAGATAACATCACAATAAGCTTTTTTACCATCGGCTTTTTATGTCTATTTTCTAACTTCTTAATAATTTGAGGATTAACATCAAGTCCAGAAGCTTCAAAGTAGCGAGGAACAATCGCCAGTCTGTCCAAAAGTGTATGTGCTGTTTTTAACGATGCATCAAAAAGACCAGAGTGCACAGGAAAATCACCATACCTAAATCCAAGTGAAGTTAAAAGCTCTTCTAACATTTTAAAATGTCGTACTTCATCGTCTGCTACCTCTAACCAATCTGTTTTAAATGCAAGAGGCATAAACGGATAACGATACACTATATCTAGTGCCAAATCAATAGCAGAGTACTCTATATGTGCAATAGAGTGTACCAATGTTGCCAAACCTTCGTAACTGTCAAATTCTTTTCGTCTAGGTAACTCTTTGGGAGATACAATGGTACATTTAGATGCATATGAAGGCTGTGTAAATACTTTGGGTTTAAAATAGACTTCATTACTAATCTCATTTTGGCTACAATATTCTAAACATTGGGTTATAGCTTCCTCTTTAAAAGAAATATCATCACTGAGAATAGCTTGCTCTAATACTTTATATAACTTCATAGGAGAATTATATCATGCAAATCAAAATCCAACCTATGGGACCCTATCAGACTAATTGTTATATTGTTACTGTTGATGGAAAAGATTTTATTATTGACCCTGGTGTAGATGCTACCAAATGGGTACTAGACAATGTCAAAAATCCTGTAGCTATACTCAATACCCATGGACACTTTGACCATGTATGGTCAAACCAATCTGTAAAAGATGCACTTAAGATTCCACTCTATTGCCCCAAAGAAGATGTTTTTATGCTTACAGATGATCCTTTAAATCAAGGCACACCAAAAAGTCAACCTGATTTTACAATCCAAGGAGATAAAACACTAACACTCGATGGTGTTAACATTACATTTCGTCATTTTCCAGGACACACTCCAGGATGTAGCATTATTCAAATCAAAGATGTTTGGTTTTCTGGAGATTTTCTTTTCCAGCACTCTATAGGCAGATGGGATTTCCCTGCTTCATCAGGAAAAGAGATGGTAAAAAGTTTAGAAAAAGCTTCTAAAATAAAAGAAGACTATACTCTCTACCCAGGACATGGACTTAGCACTACGCTTAGGGCAGAACAAAAGGTCATGCCCTACTGGATAGAACAAGTCAAGAAGACACTTTAGTTATTCCCTTTTGCGCACTTGCCTGTACCACATTTACCTGATTCACATTTCATCTTAAAAGGTTTAAGATCAGATGGCTTTGGCTTTGACTCAAAAGCACCCTCTGTATAAAGAACATAAGCAAATAATCCACCTAAAACAAGAAGTATTAGTAACATATAAAGAAAGAATTTTTTCATTGTATTGCCTTAAAATATTTATCAATTCTTCCGATAATTATATCGGAAAAATATCTTTCTTTTCTAAAAACGCATATCAAAGTCACTTGCTTTTCTATCTTTTACAAGTTCTGAAGGTAATCTATCATACTCTGTATAAGAAGGATAGCCCAATGCATTAATTTTATCTTTTGTTGACTGTGTTAAAGGAAATTTCCAAAATGTGTAAAAGTCTATAAGATTTGTTTTTGTTGCCTTGGATGCCAACAATGCCATTATATTTTCTTTTGTAGCATTATCCTTTCCTAAAACAAAATCACTATCCAATTCTGGATTAGCCATATTTTCACGATACAGTCTGTTCAATTTATACCAAAATTTTTCACCAAATATAAAAAAGAGATGATGATACATATATTCTCTTTGCCATTGAGGAAGTTCATCATAGCTCTTCACTTCTGTAAGAGCATCAAAAGCCTTTTTAAAGTAAGAATCATAAGTTGAGACTAATGCATCTAGTGACATTGTATATGCTCTAGCGGCAAAAGCAGAAACATTCACACTTACTTCACCTTGACCACTCCATGTGATACCAGGTGACTGAAGTGTATGTCCCATCTCATGCCAATTACCCCAAAATGATCTTGCCTCATCCACATTAACCATTCTGTGTGTTAAACCAGCAGTATAGCCAATAAGTCCTCCACTAGTAAACATATATCCAAATGGCATAACCATATAATTATATTTATAGTAATCAGGTCTATGCAGAGGATTTGAATCATTAGGGATAATCCCTGATGATCTTTCTACCACTTTAACCATCTCATCATACATCTCTCCTAAAGCTTTAAAATCTGTATGACGTTCATCTATATCTTTTCTATCAAAACTTATCATGAGGCGATTTGTTTCAAGTTGAATGAAATTGCTTGGTCTGTTCAACAAGAATTGCCATTCTTTTTGTGTTGTTTTTCCTAATTTATAGAGTGGATATTTAGAAAGACCAGATCCTGAGATAGTAATACGAATATTTTCTTTAGACCCATAATAAGATTTTTCTGCACGTAAATATAAACGTGCATCTTTATCTACTTTTATAATATTTTCACCTTCATGTAATTGATGGCGTCTCCACTCTTTTAGGCTTTCAGCTAGTTCTACATAGTGTTTTTTAGGATCACCTTTGATTCCTGAGACCATGACTGTCAAAGTACCACCTTGAGGAAGCCACAACCCTGTAGTATGATATGGGCTATGTGTTGCATTTGTAAATAAACGTTTTGCCTCCATACGATAATTCGCTTTTACTTCAAAATTAAATACATAATCTGTTTTTTTTGTCCTTTCACAAGTAGAAGGACTTTGATCTGTATCACATAGATTAGTCGCACAATCAGAATCACTATAACACTCTGATGCACCTAAATTAAGTTTTCCTGTATTGGTACACGTATCATCATTGTTCTTATTACCATCATCACAAATCTCATTTTTATCAAGAATACCATTTCCAAAAATATTTGGTATAGCACATATTGCTTGACCTTCTTTAGAAACATGACAAATATTTCCTTCACCACAATCTGAATCACTCTTACATACCAATGGTGGCATAAAACCATATGCTCTCACAGAACCAAGATGTAAATATTGTCCATCTCTTGCTTTAATGAGTATAGATTGTGCTTGTTTACCCTGTGGTAAGTAAATCCATTGTGGTTTTGTGCTTCCTTTTAGTGTTGCAACAAGATTATTTTCATTAAGTGTATCTCCTGCATGATAAGGATTATTTAAAAAATATACTTTTGCACCTTCTAGTCTTGAACCATATTGTTTACGCCCTGCTATCATAATTTTAGATATATTCATAGCCCTTGGAAAATCCACACTCAACCAATTATTACTGTTATTTTTCGTAGAATTAAACGTATTAAAATTATTATCAAGTACATTACTAGCTAGATATTTATTCGTATTATGATAACTTGAGCCTTGTCTAGCATGTCCATGTAAATACGCTAAATCTTTAGTAAACCTTGGTTTATTTCCTTTATCCAAATGACCATATACCTCCAATGATGACAACTCAATATTTTGTCCATCTTTTGCCTTAACTAAAATATATTTTCCATGTTTTCTTTTATCTATTTTTATCCACTGTTTATTTACAATACCTTCAAGTGTGGCAAGCATATTTTTATCAGTAAGATCCTCATCACTCATATATGGACTCTCTAAAAGATATACTTTTGCTCCTTCTAGTCTCTTTTGATAATGTGGACGTCCTTGAAACATTAATACTTCACTTACAATCCCCTCTGGGAAAGCAACTTGAAGCCAATTAGATGTATTTTTTGATACGCTCACTGTATTATCATCATGATCTATTGCATGATATGCTAGATATCTAGGTGCATACGTGTCACCTTGACTTGCAACACCATATTTATAGGCTAAATCTTCTGTAACAATAGTAGAATCCATTCTTCCATAGACTTCTAACGAATTTAGGTGTAAATATACACCATCTTTTGCTTTTACTACAACATATTTTGCATGTTTTGCTTCTGGAATTTCTATCTTTTGTGGATATTTAGAGTTTATTAATGTAGCCACCAAATCACTCTCTTTAAGTGTACCATTCACGACATATGGTACATTAGTAAGATATACTTTTGCGTCTGTTAATCTGCTTTCATATCCTTTACGTCCACTTATTATTAATTTTGAGACACGCACTGCTTTTGGAAAGTCTACACTTAACCAGTTTCCTTCTTTGTCTGTATGATTAAATGAACCTAGATTATGATCAATAGCGTTACTCGCAGGATATCTATTTGTGTTATTATACCCTGACCCTTGTCTAGCCGTAGCAAACATATATGCTAAATCCCCTTTATCTTGCAAGATTAATGATTCATTTACATTGCCATATGCTTCTACAGCTGTTAACTCAATATGCTGTCCATTACGTGCTTTTATAACCACATATTGTCCAATATTCTCTTTTGAAATTTTAAATATTTGTTGCTCAACTATATCTTTTAACGTACCAATATAATGTGCTTTTTTAAGCGATGAGGAATCTTCATAAGGATGATTAAGTGTATATATTTTAGCACCCTTTAGTCTATCAATATAACCTTTACGTCCTGTTACTTTAAGCGTGTCTAATCTAATACCTTTAGGAAATGCTAATTGAAACCAATTCTCTTTGCTTGTTGTAACGCTTATTGTATGATCATCATGATCAATTGCATGATACGCTGTATATCTAGGTGCATACGTCTCCCCTTGACTTGCAATACCATATTTATATGCTAAATCAACTCTTTTTTCTACAACACCCCATGAATAGGTTACATTTGCTAAACCTGCTTCATACCCATACACTTTCATCGTCAAAACTTCACTTGTGGTGTTGTTTATTTTAATATATTCATGGCCTTTTTGTCCATTTACTCCATAGTATCCTGACCATTCAATATGCATACCATGATATACTATGCTTTTTTTTGTTGCTTGAGACAATAATCCTTTGGGTTTCCATGATACTATTGGTGTCCCATCTGCAGCAAAAAGTTGTATATCTATATCATTTTGAGAAGAAAGATTAATCTCTACATTCTCAATATTTGAAGGTATAGTTCCTACTAACACAGAATTATTTTTAAGAATATCTTGATTGAATGTATCTTTACCTGAAGGAAGTGGCTTACAATCTTTTTTTGAAGACCAACTATAATTCACTATTGCATTGCCTGACTTATAGCCAAAAGCTCTTAAATCTAAAGCCGTTGTTGTCTCGCCATTTATCTTAATAAATTCATGACCTTTTTCGCCATTTTTACCATTGTACCCACTATAAGTAATGGATGCATTTTTATACACTGTTGTAGCAGTATTTGCACCACTTAGTAAACCATATGGCCAATGTATAATCTTATATTGATTCGCTCCATAAAGACGTATGTCTACATCATTATCACTTATCAATTCTACATATAAATCTTTTATACCTGCTGGTATAGTCCCGACTTTTATTGTTTTTTCATAGTTTCCATTGTAGGCTTCTATATTTTGTCGGAATGTTCCAGATCCAGAACATTCTCCAAAATTAAACCCTGCCCACGTTTGAGTAACCAAAAAAATGGCTATTAAATATTTCATACTTTTTTTCCTTCATCATAAGATATGCTTAAATTTTTTATAATTCCGCACAACTTGATTATATATGTAATGATTGCAGAAAAATTGCAGAAAAAATTTATTTTTTTTTATAAAATAATATACTGAATAATTTCTATTTATTATAAGTTATATAATTATATATGGATTTGGAGCAATATGGTTACAAGAAAAGTGTTAAAATATGGAAATAAATATATAGCAGTACTTTATTTTTTTGATAAAATGTTTGCACCCAAAGGTGCATAACTCTTATTTAATACTCATTATAGATACAAATTGTATAATCTCTTTATTATAGGACATTTTGTATTTTCTCGCCATCCAGTATCTTCCTGACCCAGTTCCCATATGTTGAAGTTAT
>QNZW01000057.1 GCA_003978375.1 Sulfurovum sp. | reverse complement strand
TATTTTATTTAGAATGAATAGTTTATACCCATCATGACGACAGGATAAAATTGATAATCAGACAAATCTTTCTCTTGAATCTTTTTTTCTATGACAGCATCGGCATCCAATTCCTCTATCGCATTTTGCACAAGTGATGAATTACTTTTTATTTCTAAGTCTATTTTAGGATCACCATGATACATAAGTCCTACATCCAAAGTAAAATGCCAGCCATCACTATTGACATTATTACCCCACCCTACACCTACATAAGGAGACACTTTATTGAAAGATATTGTACTTTTAAGTTCTCCGATAGAAGAAGCATCAAAAATCATACCATTTAAAACGACACCTTTGTCTTCTGTAGGTCTTGTTATATCTATAATTTGATTTTTATTATAATAAACACCCCCTGTGAGTCTTAATTGCAAAAGATGATAATCCAATAAAAGTCCCACTGTTTGTAGTTTATATTTTCTTTGGGCATCCAATACATAACTATATTTAGAGTTATATGTATCCTGATAATTTAATCCATTGGCATTGACGCGCAAAGAGAACCACTCACCCATAGGAACAGACATATCGATTCCCATACCAAGCGTACCTGCTTTTATTCCTATATTGAAGTTAGACTCTCCTTCTTCTATAACTGCTTGATTAATCTCTTCTGGTGTTGCACCTTGTGCCACTGTTGCATAGATACAAAACAACAAAAAAATACCCATATTTAACATTATTTTTTTCATTTTTTCAACTCTTTTAATTTTTCTTTTACTTCTTCAACATGCCCTTTGACTCTCACTTTAGACCAAACAGCTCCTATTTTACCTTCTGGATTGATAATAAACGTAGAACGTACCACACCCATATATTCTTTGCCCATAAATTTTTTAAGCTGCCATACGCCAAAATTTTTACACAAGGTTTTATCTTCATCTGCAAGCAATGTGATTTTCAAATCTTTTTTTTCTATAAAATTTCTATGTTTTTGAGGAGAGTCTGGACTCACACCCAAAATCATAGCATCCATTCCCTCAAAATCTGGCAATGCTTCGGTAAAACCTATTGCTTCTGTGGTACATCCTGGTGTATTGTCCTTAGGATAAAAATAAAGCACTATCCATCTGCCTTTAATATCACGAAAACATATCTCTTCATCATCTTGGTTTGGTAAACAAAAATCAGGTACCTGATCATCTACTTCTAACATAAACTGTCCTTTTTTACTATTTGGGTGCTTTTTAACTCACTAATAAATATCTCTCATGACCACTATACATACGTAAGTAAAAAATAACCCTAAAAAATTAATAAATTTCTGATAGTATAGCAAAATGCATAATAAAAATAAACCAACAAAAGAGACTCTTTTATCAGATATAGAAAAACTTATTGCTTATGGAAGAGAAGAACCTACTATTAATCCTAGTCTTTTAGCCTATCTAGACATCGATGATTTGTTGCATATCAAAGCGAAACTTCTAGAACGTGTAGGGACACTAAGCGATGAAGACAAAATATGGCTGGAACAATTTAAAAAATACAGTTAACTGATTATCTCAAATCTACAGATTTGTCAAATTCAATGTTATATTTTTTAAGTATTTCATTTTGTTTAACATGGGCAGCGTCTCTATCTATAATCACTTTTACACCATCTTTGTCTTCTAGTACAATATATTTTTCTTTGGTATTTTGCATTTTTTGATAAAAATCTTTAAAATCAACAAAGGTTTTGCCGTTTATTTTTTCTATAGGCCACATCCCAAAACCATTATTACCTCTGGTCAAATCAGATGCCAATACCTTTAGCAACACCACTGCTTCTTTTTTCTCTTTTTTTTGCCATTGTCCTGCAAAATAACTCAATGCAATTCGATTACGGTCTGTAGAGAGTATAAGATTTCGTGTAAGAGGAGAAAAAACATAACCACCATAAATAAAATAACTAGGCATCACATCATAGCGTGTGGTTTTTACCAAATAGCTATCATCTGAAGTATATTTAAGCATGGCTTCTATTTGCATTTTTTTTCTATCACGAATAATTTCCATTTTGATTTTATCACCCATTTGATAGGCATCAATCGCATAATAAAAATCTGTATATTCATGTTCTCTAAAGGCTACTGTACCATCATCTTCTACATTGTATCCATCTACTTTGGTTAAAATATCGCCCTCTTTTAATACACCTTTTACGGACGCATTGTAGGTAATATTGTCGATCAATTTTCCTGTTACATTATCATCAAGACCATAATAACTTCTTAATGCTGGGTTTTCAAGTTTTTGTGTACCAAATCCCAAATCTGCAAACCCATCATAATGACCATCTTTTACATCTACTAAAAAATGTTTTACCATATTCACAGGTACTAAATAACCAATATTTTGAGACTGGGTAATCACTTGCATAACCACGCCTACTATTTTGCCATGTGAGAGTGCAGGACCTCCCGAGTTACCAGGGTTCACTGCAGCATCTACTTGTATGGCTAAAAATACCTCTCCACTATGGGCATAAGTATGATGCTCTATACGTGAGACCACACCAATAGTAGCAGACAATGTAGACCCACCCATAGGATAACCATATACTACTATTCTTTGTTCTACTTCAGGCAGCTCACCAAAAGTCAAAGGTGTCACTCCTTTAAAAAAGGCTTTATTTTCTACTTTTAAAAGCGCCAAATCTGCCTGATGTGAAACCGCATGTACTGTGGCTATATAGCGTTTACGTTGTCCATAACGCTGTACCTCAATAAAGGTTTGATTAGCCACTACGTGTGCATTGGTCAATATATATCCACCTTCAATAATAGCACCAGAACCTGTACTACTTCGCATAGAACTTGACCAAGGTTCTTGATAATTAGGTATTTTAGAGGTAGTATAAATTTTAACAATGGCTTGTTTGGTTACATCTTCTTGATACACATTCGCCACCAATAAAAATGTATGTAACATTAGAAATATTATTATTTTCATGATATGCCTATAAATTTTTCTGCATCTATACACGTTATTTTTCTGTTTTTTGCTTCTTTTGCCATAAGTCCTGTTTCTTTAGATGAAATAAGATTTTTCATCTCATCATAAAGCCGTGCAGACGTTACGCCACAACTTGGACTTCTCTCTTTACCTATAAACAGATCAATATCTAGATGCGAATCAAAAAATATTTTAGCATACTCTTCTATAGGTTTAGACAAATCTTTGTTTGTTTTGTTTGAAATTGCTCTTTTGCCTACAGGTGTTTGCACCAAATCCATCGTAGCACGAGGGATACCAAAAGCCTCTGCTTCTGGACAAAAAGCAATAAGCTTATGTCCATCAAGTGCTTTTAATAATCGTTCATTTTTATTGTCATTTGCATCATATCGGCACTTTTCACCTAGCAAACAAGCAGAGATAGCAATAGACTTTTTCATTTATACTACAAAAAGTAAAATATAAACCCAAATTCCCGTAATAGCTGTAAATAAAATCCACATAAATGCTCTTTTCCCTGCTTTTTTATGTGCTTTAGAGTAGATGCCCGGCAGTGCCTTTTTTTTACTGTCTTTTTGTGCAGTCACTAAAGTATGGGTCCAAATAATAAATCCTATAATGGCCACAATAATATGAAATATAAGTACATAAAATGCATAATGATGTGAAACAGAAGACCCTTTAACAAAGCCTTCATAGCCTCCTCCCATACGTACACCATACTCAAAATATCCTACGACAATCAAAGCTATAACAAAAATAATAGTTTGGCTCACCCTATGCAAATGATAGTTTCTTTTTTTTGCAAATGAGATAGCCACTAACACAAGTAGTGGCAACAACGCCACCATAATCATCACAAAATCCATAAAAAATGGTGCACGTGTACCTAAAAAACCTGGCTGGAACATATAATCCATAGTATTTCCTAATCAATTTTAGAGCAATTCTAAAAACCTAATTATACACATCTAGGATTTTGGAGGTACTCTTTAATAATAGCTTATCATAATTAACTTTAAAAAATCTCTAACAAATCACCACAGATTTCACCTCTGTAAACTCTTCTAATGCCCATTTTGGACCTTCTCTACCTACCCCTGAAAGTTTAGAGCCTCCATAAGGTTGCACATCAAAACGTAATGTTGGAATATCATTAATCACCACACCACCACATTGGGCATCCTCTATAAATCTTTGTGTCAACTTTAAATCATTTGTAAAAATAGAAAATTGTAATCCATACGGTGAATAGTTCATCTTTTCTATAGCCACTTCATAACTCAGCACCTTTACAAGACTTACAATAGGAGCAAAAACCTCCTCACAGATAATTTTCATATCATCTGTGACATCTGCCATCACCGTAGGATGAAAAATATTTTCACCTTGTATTCCTCCTGTGAGTGCTCTTGCACCCTCTTCTATGGCAGAAGCTATCCAGCCATTGGCTCTTTTTTGTGACTCATCATCTATCAGTGGTCCTAAAAATGTCTCTTCATCATAAGGAGAACCTACTTTAAGTTTAGCTGTCTCTTCTGCCATAAGCTTGGCAAAATCATCATATACTGCCTCATTGACATAGATACGTTGCAATGAAATACATACTTGCCCAGAGTTATAAAATGCCCCAAAAGCACAACGCTTTGCTGCTGTTGCCAAATCTGCTGATGTATCGATATATGTTGCCGCATTCCCACCAAGCTCTAGGCTGATTTTTTTGATTCCTGCTTGTTTGGTAATGATCTCTCCTACAGGCACAGAACCTGTAAAAGAGATAACCCTAGGGATATCAGAAGTGACCAGTGCTGAACCTACTTCTGCATCACCATACACCACCGAAAGTGCATCTTTTACAGCATACTCAGACTCTACAAAAAGCTTGGCAAACATATAAGCTACCATAGGTGCTTCAGGTGTGGGTTTGAGAACGACTGTATTTCCAGCCCCTAATGCAGGGGCAATTTTGTGTGCCACAAGATTAAGAGGAAAATTAAACGGCGTAATACACACCACCACCCCGACGGGTTCACGTCTATAATACGCCAATGTTTTTTTACCACTTGGCATAATATCTGTGGGTATTGTCTCTCCATGAAGATTGGCAAGTTCCATCGCAGTCAAACGAATCGTTTCCACACAACGCTCTACTTCTATACGAGAAAAAGTGATGGGTTTAGCCACTTCTTTTGCCAACATCAAAGCAAAGTCTTCTTTCTGTTCTGCTAACTTTTTCGCCACATCTTCTAGCCACAAAATACGCTGAGAAAGTGGCGAATTTGATGCTGTTTTTGTAGCAGATTTTGCTATGCGTAATGCTTTGGTTACATCTGAAGCATCACACACAGGAGCAGTACTCACAACTGTACGGTCATAAGGGCTTATACGTTCTTTTTGTTGCGTTTTATTTTCTTCTTGTGAACCAAAAAAGATTTTGGCTTGGGCAATGTTTGTCATGGTATGTCCTTATCTAAAATTGTTTGATTATATCGCTAAACAATTTAATTTCTTCATACTATCTTCATAAACTTCAATTATACTTTTGATGATGTACATCAACAATACTATAAAAAGGGGAATCAACATGCGTAAACTATTACTATTGAGTAGTACAGCTTTTTTATTGATTGGCTGTGATGCTACTTACTTACAATCAAAACAAAGAATCGTGGATTTTTTGACAACAGATGGAGGTATCAGTCTGTATACTTTTGATCATGACGGACTCAACGAGAGTACCTGTGATACAGAATGTTTAAAAAAATGGACAAAATATTTAGGCACAGCAAGCAAAAGCTCTGATCTAACAACCATACCATTAACCAACCAACTACTTTACAGGAAACATGCACTTTATACCTTTAATAGAGATGCAGAAATAGATGATATTAAAGGTGACAATTTTAATACAACTTGGCATTTAGTCTATGGAGGAAATACTATAGAGGATACACAAATAAATTATAATGCAACATCTTCCATGAAACAGACATATCTTACAGATAAAAATGGCAGAGCTTTATATACTTTTGATAAGGACAGCTATGGAGAAAGCCATTGTTATGCAGGATGTGAAAACATTTGGCCTGTTTACTATGCACCTGTACTTCTTTCTGTACCATCATCACTCAATAAATCAGATTTTGCTACAATCCAAAGAGACAAAAGTAAAGTGCTTTCTGGCAAATACTCACAAACAACATATAAAGGGAAACCTCTTTATTATTTTCATAAAGATTTTAATCAAACCAATACCACAAAAGGTGATTGGGTAGCAGGTGTATGGCATTTAGTTGAAATTGATGCACATAAATCATCACAACAAGCAAAACCTCTCTCTGCCTTGCCAAAAAAAGTATCTGATGCTAACTTATCTTATGCAGCCAAAGTAGGTAAAAAGTTATTTTATAATCCAAAAAGAGGAAGCTGTTTCAAATGTCATGGTAATATGGGGCAAAGTAAGCCACCATCTATTTTAGGACTTCCCATCGATAATGTGATTGCAAGATTTGGAAACCAACAAACCATAAAAGAAAGACTTTTAGATATGAAAAATAACCCAAATTCAGGTCGTGACCCTTCTATGATTAAAGGTGCAAAAGCACTCAGCGATGAAGAAATTGAAAACGTAAGTGCCTTTATTGCTACTCTAAAAGATTAAATAACAAACGTATTACTTATTACTTGCAAATGTAATTAAGTAGTTTCATATTTTATCTTTTAACACCACAAGAGCTATCCTTACAATAGCTCTTTTTTAAGACAAATTTATAAACCATATCTTTGATAAAGAGTAGCAAACATATAGCCCATAAAATATTCATAATACTATTATCCTTGTAGTCCAAACCATAGCGAAGCAATGGCCATCCAAAGAGAATGATGTATTTCATATAGTAAAAAAAGAGTATACCTACCCCATAGAGTTCTTTTAAAAATTTTATCATTTATTCTATCTCTATAGCATTCGTTTCTATCACTTTTTGCAAAGCAATTTTATTATGTAGCGTCACTACATGTTTCTTAATGCTAATAAGCTTTTTCTTTTTTAATTTACTAAGTATTCTAGAGAGTGTTTCAGGCGTCATATTGAGTATGGAAGCTATTTCATTGTTTTTACAACATGAGAAAACAGATGTATTATGGAGTAACATATCTGCAATTTTAGCTTCTGATGTAAAAATTGTCTCTTTATGAAATACATTTGAAAGCATTTTCATGCGTTTTGAAAGTGCTGAAGATAAAGAGATAGAAAAATTGACATTTTGTCTATATAGTTGTATCTTTTCTAAAGGAATCAATCCTAACATTCCATCATGTACAAATTCACATGTCGCAGGAAAAGGAATCTCTTCAATGGCTGCAAATAATGCGATGACATTAGGTGCTATAAAATTATGCATATGTATTTGAGTACCTTTAGGAGAGGTTTTATAAAGCTTTACTTCTCCTTCTAGTAAAATATGTAAATAAATACTCCTATCCCCTTCAAAAAAGACAATACTGTTTTGTTTATAATGATGCACTATCATATCTGATTGTAAAGTATCTAATGCTTCTTCATCTAAAGTTGAAAAAAGTGATATCTCTTTTAGTTTTCGCATAACAAGGTATATATCCTTCTACATCTTTTAAATTTCCCAAAATTTTTAAATTAAACCTATACTTGATCAATAACTTTATATACAAATATGATATAACATTTTTCTTAAAAAATGCATAATATTTTTTAAAAAATTTCAAATAATTATCATGATTAATTAGCAAACTGATTAAAAAAATTGATATATATCAATAATTCCTTGATAGGGAATAGATATACTTATTTCGTCACATTTAAAATTCTAGGAGGAAATTCAATGAAAATATATCGACTAATTTTTCTAAGTATGCTAATGTATACGCTTTCATTTGGTGCAGATGCCCAGCGTGGTGCTAAACTATTTGATGGCGAAATACCATTTAAAAGCGGTGCAGTTGCCTGTGTCTCATGTCACAATGTAAACAGTGCATCAGTTGTCAGTGGTGGTACGTTGGCCATGGACTTATCGAGTATGGGTGGTGCACTTGCACCCACATTTAGTAGCGTGGATGCTATGTCATCAAATATGATGAAACAAGCCTATAGAGGAAAGATGCCAACCAAAGAAGAGATTGCTGATATTGATGCGTTTATTACGCAAGCTGCTTCAAACCCAGGCGAAGGGTCAGGAAGTCATTTTGCTTTTTATGCTGTGATACTTGCTATCATTTTGTATGCATTGCTTTCTATGCTTAACCGTAGAAAAACTTTAAAACAATCTGTCAATCAACATATATATGACAGACAAATAAAATCAAGTCAAAGGGAGGAAAAATGAGCTGGATACAAAATATAGTAGACCCTAAAACACGTACATGGGAAGATTTTTATAGAAATAGATTTCAACATGATAAAATTGTAAGAAGTACTCATGGTGTAAACTGTACAGGAAGTTGTTCTTGGCAAGTTGCTGTCAAAGATGGAATTGTAGTATGGGAAACACAACAGCTTGATTATCCAGAATTAGACAGTAAACTACCAGGATATGAACCTAGAGGATGTCAAAGAGGTATCTCCTTTTCATGGTATCTTTACAGCCCTATTAGAATTAAATATCCTCTTATAAGAGGTGCTTTACTTGATGCTTATAGAGAAGAGAAGCGTCTTGCAGGTGGGGACCCAATGAAAGCATGGGAAAATCTTCAAGCCAATAAAGGAAAAAGACAAGCTTACCAACACGCAAGAGGAAGAGGAGGCTTTAGAAGAGCCTCATGGGAAGAAGCACAAGAGATTATGTCAAATGCCAATATTTATACGGCAAAAAAATATGGTCCTGATAGAGTCATAGGATTTTCTCCTATTCCTGCTATGTCGATGATAAGTTATGCAGCAGGTTCTAGATTTTTACAACTTTTTGGAGGCGTTAATATTAGTTTTTATGACTGGTATTGTGATCTTCCACCATCATTCCCAGAGATATGGGGAGAGCAAACCGACTGTGCAGAAAGTGCAGATTGGTACAATGCAAAAATGATTGTCGATATGGGTGCAAACCTTAATATGACCCGAACACCTGATGCTCACTTCTTTGCAGAAGCAAGACATAATGGTACTAAAACCATAGTTTGTGCACCAGACTTTAGTATGGTAAGTAAATTTGCTGATCAATGGGTGCCACTACATGCAGGGAGTGATGGTGCATTTT
>QNZW01000188.1 GCA_003978375.1 Sulfurovum sp. | reverse complement strand
TTTTGACAATCAATCCATATTTTTTCTAGGGCAGAAAGATTTGTATTTGATAAAAATGTCTCTAAATGCATAGAAGTTGAGATATTGTTATCTAAAATTTCTAAATGATTATTTTTCCATTGTACGTCTATCTCAAAAGATTTAAATCCAAGATATTCAAGCTTTTTTAGTTTTTTTATATAGTAGACATGGGAGGGGAAAATTCTAGAAGATTGATGGCTTTTTAGAAGATATTTTGCATTTTCTGTTTGCCAGTATATATGGTTTTTTTCATCGATGTAATGTTTTTGTCCATGCAAGATAAGGGCATCTTTTGGCTTGAGTGCATAGTGAGTAGAACTCAAATCATAGGCTGGATTATATTGGGTGGTTTGAATATTAAATATGCCTATGAGTGTATTATAAAACATATCATTAGAGTACAATTTTTCTTTATGTTTAAGAAGCGTATGGTATTGATTTGCATAGATTTTTTGATAGCTATTGCTAAACCACATTATCATTGGAATTTGAGACATGTCATAGGTAAATCTATCACAGCTATGTCCTTTTGCTCTTATGGCATCATCTGCATGATCAGACATATAAATCAACCCTCTAACACCTTGTTCTTTTTGAAGTAATGTAAGGATGGAGGAGACAACATAATCGTTATACACCACACTATTATCATAATGGTTCACTTGATTGTTCTTTAAAATATTTTTTCCAAATTCACTGATTTTTAGTGCTTTATTGTATTTGGTAAATGTCTTGTGAGGATATCTATTATAATAGGCATGATGATTGCCATATAAATGTACGAAGATGACTTTTGTTTGATTGGTTTTTTCTTCTAGTGCTTTTTTGATTTTTGGGATAAGTGCTGCATCATATTTTTGTGGTCTAATTTCGGTGCCTATAGAGACATTTAAAGAGATAAGATGTTTGGCTTGATGTGCAAGTACAGAGACCATATTGTCCCATAAGCCATACATCGATTGGTTGCTAATCCAATAGGTATCAATATCGGCTTTATTGAGTATATCTAAGATAGATAAAGAGCTATAGTACTCTTTATGATTGTATTGATTTGCTTGAGTTAAACTTAGACTTAATACGGGTACGGTATGGGTGTGATTGGAGTAGACATTGTTAAATATCAGTAAATCATTTTTTGTAGCCAGTGTCGACAAATGAGGTGTGGTGTCTCTAAAATATCCATAAAGACCCATATGATTTTTATTAAGTGATTCTCCTATAATCACAATATAGGTTTCACCTTTTTCTTTTTTAGATGCATCATAATCAATTTTGCCAGTTTTTCTTTGTTGTTGAACCTGCTTAAAACGCTGTAGCTCTATGGTATATTGATGAAAATTTTTTAAAAAATAAGAAGGTAGTTTGAGTTGTGAAAACAGCATAATTGGAAGAATAGAAAATGCAATTAAAAAAAACAATAGTGTCGCTCTACTAATAGGTATAGGATCTTTTTTTTCTTGAAAATAGAGTAAAAATGTGACAAGACTCAATAGAAATAGAAATAAAAATATATACGGTGGTGAAATAAAATTTACAATATATTCATATGACTCTTCGCCGTTTGATTGAAAGATAGCAAATAAAATATCTTTATTTACTGGTAGATTGAAATTGAGTTTATAAATCATAAAAATAAGAGGAATTAGCATGACAAAAAATGCAAGAAAAAGATTGGAGATAAAAGAGACTTTGACAGTTTTAAGGGACAAAGATTCTTGGTATATCCATATAAAAACAAATGTAATGAAAAAAGCAATAGACATATAGGTGAGTATATTATTGATGTCAAGGGTAGTGAAATTGAGTTTTTCTGAAGCCACAAAGAGCAAAAAGAGTATATAGGTACTTAGGGCAAAAAAAGTATATTTTTTGCTTAATAAAAAAACAAAAAGTATCACCCATAATAATGGAACCATAAGATTTTTAAGATAAGTAAAAAGTCCTTTTTCAAAGTGTATGGTAAATCGTCCCCAATCAGAGTTGGTACTACCATGTTTATCTGCAATGATTTCTACTGTATCACCTTTATTAATAGCGATATTAAGATGATAAGGATGTTGATTGGTAAGTATAAACTCTTTTAGTTTAATCGCATTTTTTTTAATCGTAAATTGTATATCTCCTAGTTTATTGGATATAAAAAAATCCATATCAATAAAACCATTTTCTTTAAAATTAAATATGCCACTAGTCGCATTTATTTCACCAGGATGTATAAAAAAATTATCTTTATCCTCCTCTTTAAATTTGGACCATTTATTTTTTTTAGTTACATGACAACTGTGAGACGTGTATGTATTTTTAGTGAGAGGTTGATACTTCATGTACTTAGGTAAAATAGAAAAAGAAACCATGAATACGGTAATAAGCATTATAACTATAACAATCTTGTGTTGCATAAACATTTCCCTCTTGTTTATCCCAAATGCTAGTGCATACTTTGGGTTTAAAATAATTTAAGTAATATATAAAAATGGGTGATTGTAAAAAGTATTTTTTATGGTCTTTCCCAAAACTAACCATGTCATCTTATAAGCGAAGAGTATATCAAAAAAATAATAAAATTATGTTAACAAAAGTCCAAAGAATAGTATTTCACTTATTGCTAACATACCTATGCAAATACTTAGTAAATATTTTACCCATCTATTAAGGCTTATATTGGTTAATCCTTGTGAAAAAATATAGGCAAACAATACAAAAGATGGTACAAAATAACGAAAGTCTGTATTGCAAATGACGGGATAAGAAAACATAAATTTAAGAATAAGTAAAAAGTTTAATAGCAAGGTAGCAAATAAGAGTTTTTGGAGCATAGAGGCATAAAAAAGTCTGGCAATATAAGAGATAAAACCTAAAATATAAACCAAGCCAAACAAAAGTATGCTTTGCATCACTTCTTTGAGTATGGCATGGTTTTTTATGAATGAGGAATAGCCAAATTCTCCAAAAAACATTGTGCCATATTGGTAAGTAACAAAAGAGTAACGTATGGCATCTTCTCCAAAAATATAAGAGTAGCCTTTATGAATGAGTTTATCAATGTTAAATGTACCAAAATAGGAGGTATTGAAAGTATGAATAATCTGTTTAGGAAAACTGCCACTGCTGTTGACCATATGAAAAGTATTTTCAATAGGCAAATAGACTCTAAGCAATGTAAAACCAATCAAAAATAGACCAATAACACCAAAAATATAAAATTTTTTTTGCATTGATAGCAAGGTCGTGGTTTGTTTTTCTGGGTTGAGTTGTAGGTACACAAAGATAAGTAATGCAAAAAAGAGTAACTCTAAAGGAACGGCAGATATTTTAGTCATAAATAGCAAACTCACACCAACCAATGCTTTATAAAAATCGATTTGAAAAGCAGATTTATAGCTCTTGACAATATAATATAAAGAAAAGGATGCAAGTGCCATAACGAGTGCATCATTATTGATACGAGCAGAGAGATAAACAATAGAAGGGGTGAGTGCCAAAAAAAGCATACTGGTGATTTGTGTCCATCTATTTTCTGTCATGAGGACAAAAAATTTAGAACCATAATATAAAAAAACAAAAGAACTTAAAAGAGAAACATATCCTATGTAAGTGTATGTTTCCATCATGCTAAATCCAAGTTTGATAGCTATGGTATAAACAGAAGCAGTAATGAGATAATATAGAGGCTGTTGTGGATACTCTAATCCATGAGATGGAGAAGGAAAATTCCAGTGGTTTGCAATATATTTGATAAACTCTATATGTCCTTGCCAATCATGTTGAAAATTCATAACACCAAATTTTTGAAAGTAGAGTATCCTAATACCTATGCCCAGAAAAAGAATAAAAAGCATAGACAGAGGCAAGGTAGTTTGTAGTTTCTGTTTTGATGCGATAGTGAAGGTATTTTCATGCTTTGTTTTATTTTTTATTTTATCTAAAGCCCAAATAAAGCCCTTAAAAAGAAATTGGAAGAGTGGCAATCCTATGAGTAAAAAAAGAATACCATAGTTTAGAAACGTAAGTTTTTGTTTGACAACGGGACGTAGAGTATACTTCGCATCTTGCATACTTGCTATGCAGCTAGTATCACCTTTTTTGAGAAAAAATGAAGTCTGTTCTCCCATGGTTTCAAACCATTGCCATTGTCTTTTTGGAAAAGATATATTTTGGTCATCACACTGTATGGATTGTATATAGACTCTTCCTGCACCTACATAAAGTGTAACTTGTTGAGGTATCTTTGAATGGAGCATAAAAGAAAATGTATTGGTTTGCGTATTTTTCTCTGTATTCTCTACAATAGTTAATTGAATAAGTAGATAATAGGCCAAGCCAAGCAGTATAAAAAAAAGTTTTTTCATAAGTATTTTCTTTAAATGTTAATTTTAATTTGCTTTTTCACTCATACGCTTTTTACAAGCAGCCACATCGATACAAAACATTCCTTTACCTTTTTTTGCAGGTTTAAGTTCTTCGCCTACATCATTTCCACATTTTTTACACACATCTGTAGCATTGCTTTTAGACATCTCTTGTAATGCTTCTGGTCGCATAGCAGGAAAGAGGAGCACATCACGAATGGTATGCTGATTGGTAAGCATCATGACAAGTCTATCTATGCCGATACCTTCTCCAGCAGTAGGTGTCATACCATAACTAAGTGCTTTTACAAAATTTGTATCCATATGCATGGCTTCATCATCACCTGTTGCTTCTTTGGCATCTACTTGACCTTTAAATCTTTCATATTGATCTAGTGGATCATTGAGTTCTGAGAAACCATTGGCTATCTCTTTACCTGCCATAAAAAGTTCAAATCTTTCAGTGACTTCTGGATTTTCGTCGCTTCTACGAGCAAGAGGCGAGATATCTACAGGGTAATCTGTAATGAAAGTGGGGTTAATGAGCTTTGGCTCAGTAAATTCACCAAAAAGTTCATCTTGCATTTTTCCTAATGTCCAGTTTTCATTTACTTTTAGGTTATGTTCTTTTAAATATGCAAGACCTTTTTCTAAATGGGTGACAGCCTCTCTTGGCACACCACCTATTTCTACAATGGCATCAACCCATGGTATCTTTGCAAAAGGTGTTGTAAAGTCTATCTCTATATCTCCATAAGGCATGACTTTAGGCAATGCCAAAGTCTCAAACAGATAATCAAATAATGATTCAGTAATTTCCATAAGTTCTATATAGGTTTTGTATGCCCAATAAAATTCGATAGAGGTAAATTCAGGGTTATGTGTGGCATCTATACCTTCATTTCTAAAATTTCTGTTGATTTCAAAAACAGCTTCCATACCACCAACAATAAGTTGTTTCAAATAGAGTTCTGGAGCAATACGTAAATATCTATCTACACCCAATGCATTGTGATGGGTGACAAAAGGCTTTGCATTTGCACCACCAGGGATGGGATGCATCATAGGTGTTTCAACTTCTAAAAATCCTTTGTCTTCAAAAAATCTTCTAATGGCAGAAACGATTTTAGATCGGAGTACAAAACGCTCTTTAACTTCACTATCCATAATCATATCAAGATAACGCTGACGGTATTTTATTTCGGTATCTTGAATACCATGAAACTTCTCAGGTAATGGTGAGATGGCTTTGGTGACTAGGTTTACTTCCAAGCAGTGAAGTGTAAGTTCTCCTGTACCTGTCACAAAAGGATATCCTTTTGCCTCGATGATATCACCCACTTCAAAGAGCCGTTTTACCACATCATTGTAATACCCTTCAGGGAGATCATCACGGTTAAAATAGAGTTGTACCAATCCATCATTGTCTTCTATCTTGGCAAATGCGGCTTTTCCCATGATACGAATAAATTTGATACGTCCTGTGAGTGTGTAAGACTTGCTTTTATCTTGTTTCATCTCTTGAGTATCTATGTCATGCACATAAGCACACTCTTCTAAAAATATTTTTGAAGGTGTCCCTTTTTTGATTTGGTTGGGGTAAGGGTTGATGCCCTTTTCTCTTAGTATTTTGGTTTTGTTAATACGTTCTTGAATATATTGATTGTCAAATATCAAGGTTTCTCCTAAAGGTAAATTATGTGTTTATTGGCAATTTTCGCAAAGTCCTACGATTTTCATCGTATGGTCATGCATCTGAAAATTAAATGTTTTGGCAATTTTTTCTTGTTGCGCTTCTATGGTCTCATCAACAAATTCTATAATGGTTCCACAAGCAGTACATATGAGATGGTCATGGTGTTTTTTGAGCCCAAGTTCATACTTTTTTCCTTGTGATCCAAAAGAGATTGAAGAAGCAATATCTGACTCTTCAAGTAGTGTTAAGGTACGGTAAACAGTTGCAATTCCTATATTGATATTGGGATATTGTTCTTTTAAAAGTATATAGATATCTTCTGGCGTAAAATGGTCATCATTTTCATAAAGAAATTTTAAAATCAATTCTCTTTGTTTGGTAAACTTGAGTGCATTCTCTTTGAGTAATGTTTTAAATTTTTCTAAAAGTTTTTCATAACTAATCATCTTATAAGCCTTGATACACGATTGTATTTATTGTAATGCTGGTTTGGCATTTACTTCTTGTTTTATTTTTTCCTCTTTTGCTGTTTCTTTTTTCTCTTTTGTCTTTTCTGCTCTACTTGGGTCTAAATTAATTAGGTACGAACCTGTTTTCTTTAAGTACGGGTAGAGAATAGAATTTTTTGATTGTTTGTCCATAAAGTCTTTGAGTAAAGAGACATTTGAAAGTGCTGTAACGATGATAGCAAAAATAACAAAATATTTCCCTCCACCTACAAGAAAGCCTAAAAAACGGTTTACAAATCCTAATCCACTGCTATTTGCAAGTTTGGATAAAACAGAACCTACAATGGTCGATAATAACCATATGAGAATGAGAACAACTAAAAAGCCAACAAGTTTAAGTAACGCTGTATTGCCTGTTTGATAAAAATTGTTACCAATAAAGTCGGCAACAGGTTCTGCAAATCGTGATGCAAAATAGACACCTGCAACAAGCCCTCCTAGCCCAAATATCTCTTTGATGGAACCATTCATAAATCCCTTAATCCCTAAAAGTAATACAATTACACCGACAATCACATCAAAGTAGTTTAATGAAATATTTTCCATGTTCGTTTATCCTCATCTCATAGTATAGTGTTTGGTTGCTATTATAGCCAAAAAGACTTTAGTTGAGAAATTTTTGTCTTAGGTAGAAAATTGTTTTAGAAGATAAAATAAGACGTACTATTCAATAATAGCAGGTACAACAAAAAAGTCATCCTGTGCTTCTGGTGCATGAGAGAGAATATCTTCAGGAACAGTACTTTTTTCTCTAGGTGTATCTGCTCTTAAAGGTGTTCCTCCATCAAGGGTTGAAAACGAAGCGCTTAGCATATGAGTATCTAGTTCATTTAGGTTGTCAATATAGTTAAGAATACCAGAAAGTTGTGCTTTAATTTCTTCTTTCTTGCTTTCATCTACACGTAGGTGTGAAAGTTTTTCTAACTTTGCTAAAACAGTGTCATCAATCTGCATTTGAAACCTTCAATGATAATTTTTGTAATTATATATTAATTTAGTTTAGATATAACTAGAAGGGCACTTTTATTAACCCTAGACAAAAGCTAGAAATGTTGTGCTAGTGTTATTTGAGGTGCCCTATAGATTTTTATGAAGGATATTAAAGTATGCAACAATTAGATATGAATTCTCAAACATTTAAAGATGAATTGGCTAAAACAGAAAAATTTACAGATAAAGTATGTGAAAGTAAAGGTTGGGTGTATGCCGCCAATGAAGATGTAAATGAAGGTGTTATTATGGGACTTGCACGACATAAATTACTCTATGGCAAAAGATTTTGTCCTTGTTTTATGGTAGAACCAGACCCACAAAAAGAGGGAAAATTCAAAAGCACGGATGATAGAATTTGTCCTTGTAAACCAGCTATCGAAAAAGAGATTCCTCAAACAGGTATTTGTCACTGTCAACTTTTTTGTACCCCAGCATATAGGCAAAACCAAGATAAAGAGATAGCAGCGAAAAATGCATAAAAGATGATTATAATAATTATTTACTATAATACACGATTATTTTAACGTTTTGGAGAGATTATTTATGCAACAATTGTTACAAAAAAAAGATATAAATTCAGAAGAATTAGCTACACTACTTAAAGAAAGAGAAGCGGGTAAAATAGATTTTATACTTGTGGATGTAAGAGAAGATATGGAATACAAAATGGGACATATCAAAGGGGTTAATATGTTAAAGCCTACCACAACATTTGCACAATGGGCAGAGAGTTTTTTCAATGAAAACCAAGACAAAACCATTATTTTTACTTGCCGTACAGGAAGTAGAAGTGCACAAGTACAAAATGTATTTGCACAAAATGGACATAAAAATGCTATCAATCATTATGGTGGTATTATGTCTTACCGTGGAGAGATAGAAAAATAAAATGAGTACCTATGCATGTGATTGATCTTTTATTGAAGCTCTTAAGTTTTGAGTCTGTTACACCTGATGATGGAGGAGCTTTAACATTTATAGAAAATTATCTTGATGGGTATGAGGCAACGTATGTCAATAAAGAGGGTGTTAAAAACCTCTTTTTATCTAAAAAATTTGGTGAAGGTGAGCATCTGTGTTTTGCAGGACATGTAGATGTTGTTCCAGCAGGTGATGGATGGGATACCAATCCTTTTGTACCTGTAATCAAAGAAGGCAATATTTATGCACGAGGTACACAAGATATGAAGTCTGGTGTGGCAGCTTTTGTACAAGTGTGTAAAGAGGTGAATTCTTTTGATGGTAGACTCTCTATTCTTCTTACTTCTGATGAAGAGGGAGATGCAAAATATGGAACAGTACTTATGCTTGAACATCTTAAAGCCAAAGGGATGTTGCCTGATTTTTGTGTCGTAGCTGAGCCTACATGTGAGACAAAATTTGGTGATGCAATTAAGATTGGTCGTCGTGGGTCTATTAATGGATATTTGACATTAGAAGGCAAACAAGGCCATGCAGCCTACCCAGAAAAAACAATCAATCCTGTACATCAGTTAGCACCTATATTAGAACAAATTGCAGGTATACATTTGGACCATGGGGATGATGATTTTGCACCAAGTCAGATGGTTATTACCGATATTCGTGCAGGTATGGAAGTGACCAATGTCACACCTGGAACATTAAAATTGATGTTTAATGTACGTAACTCCACCAAAACTACACAAGAAGAAGTTACACTTCATATTGCTAGATGTTTTGAGG
>QNZW01000157.1 GCA_003978375.1 Sulfurovum sp. | reverse complement strand
TTTCAACAGCAATACTTAATTCATGGTCTATCTTATCAAAATTATGATCTACTGTACTATCAAAGCGGTTCATAATCTTTTCTAAGCTTTGTGCTGTGGTATTAAATCCTGACATATTATCTAACATCACAGAAACTGCTGTGACATTTTCTTTTTTGGATTCAATGATTTCTAAGGTGTTACGTAATGATTTAGATGTCTCCTGCATCTGTTCGGTGAGTTTAGTAAAACTATTGGTTGTATCATGTATAATAGTGGTAAAATTTTTGATATATTGTTCATTGAGCTCTTTGATAAAATCCATATGGAATATCTCTTTTAATGTTTGTATTATCTCTTGATTTTTTAGTTCACTTTGCATATGTTCATGTTTGATAAGCTCAGCTTTTTTCCAAATACGTCCACGATACATTTTCTCTAAATCATTGACTTGTTTATCTGCTTTTGCTATGCCTCGTTTTTCAAAATATGTCCATACCAAAGAAAGCATAATCCCATAAATAGAAGCATAAAATGCTGTACCTATCCCAGAAAGAAGTAAAGAAATTTCGCTATCTAGTGATTTTGAATCTTGTACTGTAAAGTCAGGCATCGACAAAGCAATAGCAATAAATGTACCCAATATACCAAGCATAGGGAATACAGAAGGTGCCACACGTGCAAAATTATCATTACGTAAATCTTGATAATATTCAGAAATAAACTCTTTTATATTTAATGTAGACTTCGTTTTACCCATAATGGTTAATGCATTCTCATCTAAGGCCTCCTGTAGAGCCTCTTCCATTTGTGAGAAAGTACCTTTTATATAGCAGACTACATAATTGGCATTATGCTTAACAAAAAAGAGATATACAATAAAAATAAATATTACGATACCCAAAGTATACGTCTCAACTTTTAATGGAAAAATGCCCATATATGCCAGTACAAGTCCTACTATAAAAAGAAAAGGAATAAGCAGTATAGCAAAAGCCCGTGGAATACACGAAAGAGGTTTAGGTTTATCAAGTTGTAACATAAAAAAATTCCTTCATACTTTAAAATAAAATTATACAGCAATCAATATAAAATAAATCAATGATTACTATACCAAATAAACTATATTGTATAGCTTGATAAAGTATGAATAAAAATATGATTTATCTCATATTGTGCATCTAAGTAAACTTATGTTATGATTAATAATTAATCACTAGAAAGTATATAATTTTAGCATGAAAGTTTTAAATGAAAAATTTTATAAGTAAATCAGAAAAAGTACAACATATTATAAAAAGTTTTAATTTAACCAAAACTCTCTTTGTCTCTTCCATTATTATTGGTGAAAAATATACAGGTAAAAAAACCTTAGCCAAATACCTTTTTCCAGATGCCGTTGTTGTCTCAGGAGTCAATCAAGAAGAGGTTACCCTTGCTTTGGAGAGTTATGATGAGATTATTATTGTTGATTTTGAAAAATTGACAAATACCTCTTTGCTTGATTTTAATAACAAACGTATTATTGCTATAGCCAATTATATGGGAAATGCTTCTGCAATAGATGAACTTTTTGCTTTTATCTATATCATGCCACCCTTAAGAGAACGTCCTGAAGATATTGCGTATCTAAAAACACTTTTTATTGAAGAGTCATGCGAAACATTGATGCTTCAAAAAGAGGAGATTCATCTCGAAAATGTATCTTTGGATTTAAGCATGAACTCTAAAAGTTTAAAAAAATCTATTTTTTTAGCACTGAGCAAATTTGCCATGAATCACACAGATATTCAAGAGATACTCTATCACTATCTCTTAGAACATCTTGATGGCAATGATGCTTATAGCCAATATCTTGAACTTTATGAAAAGCCTCTTATTGAAGCTGGACTTACAAAATATGGTTCCCAATTGCAACTTTCAAAAATACTTGGTATCAATAGAAATACATTAAGAAAGAAAATACATGAACACAACATCAATTCATTTTGAATCTTTTGTAGAATGGGACAATAGTCCCTTTATACTTTTTAGCCATCAAGGTAAAATCCTTTATTTAAACCACGTAGCAGAGATACTTTTTGGATATGTTTCCAAAAAAGAGCTTTTTGATATCGCTTTAGCTTATGCACCACAAGATTTTGGGTACAAATCTACAACCCTTTCACTGAGTTATGATATGTTTGCTTTTTATGCCATTACCGTAGGGTATGAGAATGAAGAACAAATCTCCTTGCGTCTTTACAATGCCCCTCTTATTAAGACACACTCTAAACTTGAAATAGATAAACTCATGATGACAGATATCAATATTTTGCTCGAAGCCAATATTGCACTCTTTAAAACAAAAAATACAAATAAATTACAACTTTTAACCGATCAAGATCTCCCTAGCTTTAAAATAGACCAAAACAATTTTTCTAAACTATTAAGAAAAACACTTGATGCCTTTAGGGCCTCAGACTCTATAGATATCTCCCTAAAGCTTTTGATTGGTCAACAAATTATCATTGATGGAAAAAAAGAAGCCATTGCACAACTTCATATCCAAGCAAATGGTCGCTACACCGATATGGATGATGAGATACAAAAACTTGCAGCCAAAAGTCAAATCAAATCTATGATTCAAGAACATTCTATTAAGCTCGAAATTCCTCTGATTCAATAAATGATTAAAAATTAATCACTCTATTATCTTATAACAAGTCATAATAATGCTACTATTCTTATGTAAATTAATTTAAAAGGATGTAGTATGAAATTGAAACTTTCTGCTCTAATGGCAATATTTTTCCCAATGTTTGCCTTTTCAAAAGAGATATTAGACAAGGGAGATACAGCATGGATGATGATCTCTACAGCATTGGTACTCCTTATGACACCAGCAGGTTTGGCACTTTTTTATGGTGGTATGACACGATCTAAAAATGTACTCAATACATATGCAATGGTTATGGGTGCTTTTGTGATGGCATTTGTCGTATGGATTGTGGCAGGATACTCTATCGCATTTGGAACCAATGAGAGTGCCATGTTACAAAATGTATTTGGTGGATTTAGTAATATAATGCTTAATGGTATTCAATGGACAGATTTAAGTGGTACCTATCCTAAATATGTCTTTATTGCATTTCAAGGTACTTTTGCTGCCATTACTGTAGCGATTGCTTCTGGTTCTATCATTGGTCGTATGAAGTTTTCTACATGGATGGTGATTGTTATTCTATGGGGACTTATAGTCTATGCACCTATTACTCACATGGTATGGGGTGGTGAAGGTGCATATCTTTTTGATGCAGGTGCACTTGATTTTGCAGGGGGTACAGTCGTACATATGAATGGTGGTTTGGCTGGTCTTATCTTCGCTATTTTGCTTGGTAAAAGACAAGGATATCCAAAAACGGCGATGAAACCTTACAGTATTTTACTTACTGCTCTAGGTGCTGCTTTATTGTGGTTTGGTTGGTATGGGTTTAACGGTGGTTCAGCCTTTAGTGCCAATGCCATTGCCGGACTTGCAGTCATGACCACTACCGTTGCCACAGCAGCAGCTGGTGTTACATGGATGTTGCTTGAGTGGTTTATCTTTAAAAAACCTACCCTTCTTGGTATCGCATCAGGTATCATTGCTGGATTGGTTGCTATTACACCAGCGGCTGGATTCGTAGGTATTGGAGGGGCATTTATTTTAGGTATTGTAGGTTCAATTGTTGCATTTTTTGGTGTTATTACGCTTAAAAAGAAATTGGGATATGATGATTCTCTTGATGCCTTTGGTATTCACTTTTTAGCTGGTCTATGGGGTGCATTGGCGACTGCATTTTTAGCCCTTGATGACAAAACACTTTTATGGGATGGTCCACTTAAAGAATCAGGTGATAGACTAGGACAGTTTATGGTGCAAGTTGAATCTGTACTTATTGTTGGTCTTTGGACACTTGTTGGTACAGTCGTGGTTTACTATATAGCATCAGCACTTACAGGTGGAGCAAGAATAGATGAAGAGACTGAATACAAAGGTCTTGATGAGACAATCCATGGAGAAAGGGTAACCAATCCTTAAGAGGCATTAAAGCTGGGTTTCTCTCAGCCACTATGCTAAAAAATATACAAAAGGAATAAAATTATGAAAAAAATTGAAGCAATTATCAAACCATTTAAACTCGAAGATGTCAAAGATGCTCTTGTTGCAGCGGGTATTGAAGGGATGACTGTCTCAGAGGTTAAAGGATATGGTAGACAACAAGGTCACTCTGAACTTTACCGAGGGGCAGAATATGTCGTAGAGTTTATCCCAAAAATCAAAATAGAAATTGTAGTAAGCTCTGATGAATATGCACAAATCGCCATTAATGCCATTAAAGAAAATGCAAAAACAGGTAAAATCGGTGATGGTAAAATATTTGTATCTGATATCAGCAAAACAATTCGTATTCGTACAAATGAAGAAGATACTGAGGCACTTTAGTCTTGGTATTTTATAAAGAAGTTTTGGCAATAAGCCTTAACTTTTGAGCCCTATTCATCTTCTTTTTAATCTCATACTCACGCTTAGATGCAGCACTTCTATTGCTAAATTCTTCACTATACACAAGCACAACAGGTCGTCTAGTGCGTGTATATTTAGCCCCTTTCGTAGAGCTATTGTGTTCTTCTATGCGCCGTTCTATCTCTGTGGCGATGCCTGTATAAAGTGTATCGTCCGCACAACGGACAATATAAACATAATACATCGCTTACAAATCTTGTTCTATGATCCTAGTAAAAGTATTGAAGTAGATATCTTTTACTTTTTCAAGTGGCAGTTGCACATCATTGATCTTAACCATATCTCCACCTACTTTACCAATAATATCAGTACGAAGTCCAAGTGATTTTGCCATCGCTATAACAGCATCCATATTTTCTTTACTGACTTCAAGCAATGCACGTGACTGCGATTCATCAAAGATATCTCTACTCTTATCAAGCCTTATACCTACAACCACACCTTTATTAGAGAGTGCTGCCATTTTAGAAAGTGCTATGGCAATCCCTCCTGCATTCACATCTTTAGCAGAGAGTAGCAAACCTTTTTTATTTGCTTCTATCACAAGTTCCCAAAGTGCTAACTCTTTTTGATAATCAAAGGTATCTAAGGTACCAACTGTCTCTTCATAGAGTGCCTTGATATAAAGGGAACCACCAAATTCTCCCTTGGTCTCACCCACAAGAATGATATGACTCTCTTCATCTTGAAATACAGAAGGCAGTACCTTGTTTTCATCTTCATTTAGTCCCACCATAGCTATAGCTGGTGTAGGAAAAACAGAGATGCCATTGGTTTCATTGTAAAGCGATACATTGCCCGACACTACGGGTGTATTGAGTGCCAAACATGCCTCTTTTATCCCTTCACATCCCTGAGCAAACTGCCACATAACTTCTGGATTTTCAGGATTACCATAGTTAAGACAATCTGTAATAGAGAGTGGTCTCGCACCTGACATAGCAACATTTCGTCCAGACTCTACAACAGCCAAGGCTGCACCTTTATAAGGGTCTATGTAACAGTATCGAGGATTACAATCAGCACTCATCGCCAAGGCTTTTCCATTTTCTTTAATACGAATAGATGAAGCATCTAGGCTTCCTGGATGCTTGGTCGTATTGGTCTGCACCATAGAATCATACTGATGATATACCCATGCTTTGTCTACTACTTCTATATGTGAAAGTAATGTCTCATAGGC
Source organism: Sulfurovum sp. (assembly GCA_003978375.1). Classification (GTDB taxonomy): domain Bacteria; phylum Campylobacterota; class Campylobacteria; order Campylobacterales; family Sulfurovaceae; genus Sulfurovum. The sequence continues at coordinate 3,578 of QNZW01000157.1, read as the reverse complement.
TTTTTGATCATCCACAGGAGTAAAACTATCTACAGTTTTTGCATTGACTTCATCTAGGTATTTTGGGCGTGAAATGGGTCTATCTAATACAGGTGCATCTTCACTGACTGGGGCTATAGGCATATCAGCGCACTTTTCACCATGCCACCATAGCTCCATGCGTCCCGTATCTGTTACTTCACCAATGACAGCCACATCAAGTCCCCATTTTTCAAAAATATCTATAATGGCTTGTTCACTTCCTTGTTTGGCACAAATAAGCATACGCTCTTGTGACTCAGAAAGCATAAAGTCATATGGTGTCATCCCCTCTTCTCTTGCAGGTACTTTATCTAAATGCATGACAAGTCCTGCACCTGTTTTACCAGCCATCTCAAAGGCAGAAGAAGTCAGTCCTGCTGCACCCATATCTTGTATACCCACAACATGATCAGTTTGAAACAATTCCAAACAAGCTTCAAGAAGCAATTTTTCTGTAAATGGATCTCCTACCTGTACTGTAGGACGAAGTGATTTTGACTCCTCTGTAAAACTATCAGAACTCATCACAGCACCTCCAAGTCCATCTCGCCCAGTCTTAGATCCTACATACATCACTGGATTACCCACACCTGAAGCAATACCCAAGAAAATTTCATCTGTTTTAACCAATCCAAGTGAAAAGGCATTGACTAAAATATTTCCATTATAAGATGCATCAAAACTCATTTCACCACCAATGGTAGGTACACCCATACAGTTACCATAGCTTCCAATTCCATCAACAACCCCACGTACAAGATGTCTTTGGTATTTTGCTATCTCGGAGTCACCTTTGACGGTACCAAAACGAAGTGCATTCAAATTGGCTACTGGTCTTGCACCCATCGTAAAAATATCACGAAGTATACCCCCCACACCTGTAGCTGCTCCTTGAAAAGGCTCAATAAAAGAAGGATGATTATGAGACTCCATCTTAAATACAGCTGCCATACCATCACCAATATCTATCACCCCTGCATTTTCTCCTGGTCCTTGTATGACCCATGGTGCAGTGGTAGGAAATCCTTTAAGATATTTGGAACTTGATTTATATGAACAATGTTCAGACCACATTGCAGAAAAGATACCTAATTCTACAATATTAGGATGACGACCCTCTAAAATACGTAAGATATCTTGGTACTCATCTTTGCTTAACTTATGGTTTTTCAATACTTCATCTAAATTTTCGATGGGTTGTGACATATATGCGTCCTTTGAGGCAGTAATTAAGGATATAATTTTACTCAAAAAGTGCTAAATCGCTCATAAAATGATTGAAATTTAATCATACAACTCATAGCTTTTTTGTACATAATACAATATACTAATGGTAATTCTAAAAAAAAAAGAAAAACAATGATACACTTAAAAAAAGCACAACAAAAAAGAAGCCAAAAAATACATAAATTAGAAACAACCAAAGCATTAAAAATGCCTATGGATGTATATGAACAACTTGCATCAATTGCTCATGGTGGCTATGAAAAATTAGCAAAAGAAGATGCTGCTTATTTTTTAAAATGTTTCGGTCTATTTGACAAAGGCAAAGACTTTATGCTTCGTATACGGATACCTGCTGGCCAACTAAGCTATACACAGGCATTATGTATCGGTGAAGTGGCCCAAACGTATGGGAATGATTATATTGACCTTACCACACGTATGCAAATAGAACTTCGTTATATCCAAATAAAAGATATTGCAAACGTTTTACATAAACTAAAAACTGTGGGTATTTCTACATTTCAAACAGGTGTAGACAATCCTAGAAATATTGTCACAGATCCTCTTGATGCTATTGCTTATGATTCTATCATAGAAACCATGCCAATCATTGAAAAACTTCAAAATATTTTTCTAGAAAATCCTGACTGGATTTCTGCTTTACCACGTAAATTTAATACTGCTATTCTAGGTTCACTCTCAAATTCATGCAATATTTTTGGACATGATTGTTGTTTTGTTTTGGCACAAAAAGAGGGGGTATTTGGGTTTAATGTCTATTTGGGTGGACGTGTAGGAATACAAGCACAAGATGCCAATCTTTTTGTACACATAAAAGAAGTACCACTCTTTTTTGAAACACTGCTCGAACTCTTTGCAAGCTATGGTTATCGTGACAATAGAAACAAAAATAGACTTGTTTATTTACTCAATGATGTAGGAATAAAACAATTTATATCAGCCATTCAAAAAGCATCTGGAAAAAATTTTGCTTCTGCTGGTGTGAGCATGGTACAATCACAAAACATTGCACTTGGTTCTAATAAAGTTCTAGGACGTAATGGAAAATTTAATTACAAAATGATTGTGCCTTCTGGCATATTCACAGGTTCTGATTTGATAGCTGTAGCCAACACTTCTAAAATGTATGGTGATGGTAACATACGACTGACGTATGATCAAAATATTTATCTCATAAATATCCCTCCTCATCATCTACCAGCCCTAGAAATAGCTGAAGTGATACATAAATATGCACCATTTAACAACCTTTACTTTTCTGATATGATAGCATGTGCAGGTACAGCGACATGCCGTTTTGGTGTAATTCCTAATAAACCTGATGCTATTGAGATGGCACACTTTCTAAACACTGAAGTAGCCATCTCTAACGCTACGATACGTATGAACTGGTCTGCTTGTCCAAAAGGATGTGGTATCCATGGTATTGCCGATATTGGCTTGGAGGGATGTAAGGCAAAAGACACACAAAACAATCGCGTAGATGGCGTTCATCTCTTTTTGGGTGGCAAAATTACTCGCCTTGCTAAAGAGGCACATACCTTACATAAATCACTGCCCATAAGTGAAGCGAAGCATCATATAAAGTATCTTCTTCAAACCTATGCAAAGCACAAACAAAGAAGTGAAACTTTTGAAGCTTTTGATGATAGATTTTTATCTCAAAATTACAGCTTTCAAGCTTTAGCATTTTTTACAAAAATAAATTATGTACTCAACGAAAAATTAAACTTAGCTATAAAATTAGAGCTAGAAGAATCACCAAAAAGCAATAAAAAAGAGAATTATGAGCTTTTTTATTTTGGATTAAAACTCTTTAAACTCCTTACAGGAGAAAAGCGTTTTGAAGGAGTAGATGGTTTAGCTGCTATACGTCTAAAACCACGCATTATCAAACGAGATACAATAAGTAAACTTAACCCAAAAGTACCGTTAAAACTCTCTGAAATTATCTATAATATGACCCACGAGAATCAAAAGCAAAGAGCATCTGTTTTTTCTGAATTACTTATAGCATTAAAAGAAGTATAAATGCAAACCGTATGTAGCTATTGTGGTGTTGGATGTAAATTTGAAATAAAGAATGAAAAACTAAAAGGAATGAAAAATTATCCAACTAACTTGGGATTAAGTTGTGCAAAAGGAGCATCACAACTACAAAGTATCGATACAAATAATCGACTAAAAAAAGCCATGTATAGAGAAAAAATAAATACACCTTTTATTGATTCAGACTATGAGCAATGTATTGATATGATAGTTCAAAAAATCAAAAATACACCACCAAAAAAAATAGGGTTTTATCTCTC
>QNZW01000186.1 GCA_003978375.1 Sulfurovum sp. | reverse complement strand
ACATTTTGAAACACTCCTAGGCAAAGAGAATGTTTTTAGCGATAAAGCACATCTTATCGCCTACTCATATGATGCAACACGTACACGTTTTGAGCCTGAAGCCGTTGTATTCCCTCGAGATGAAAAAGATGTCTCAGACATTTTAAACTATTGCAATACACACCACATTATTATCACACCTAGGGGTGCTGGTTCTGGATTTACAGGAGGAGCACTGCCTACAAATGGTGGCATTGTTCTTGCCTTAGAAAAGCATATGAATAAAATCTTAGAAATTGATATGGAAAACATGGTAGCTGTGGTGCAACCTGGGGTAATCAACATGGATTTACAAAAGGCTGCTGAAGAGGTAGGACTCTTTTATCCTCCAGATCCTGCGAGTGAAGAGTACTCTACACTAGGTGGCAATGTCAGTGAAAATGCAGGTGGTATGCGCGCGGCTAAGTATGGTATTACCAAAGATTACGTAATGGCATTACGTGCAGTGCGTGCCAATGGTGACATTATACGTGCAGGAAAACGCACGATTAAAGATGTCGCAGGATACAATATAGCAGGTATTCTCATAGGGAGCGAAGGTACACTAGCCGTACTCACCGAGATAACACTCAAACTTATACCAAAACCTAAATTTACCAAAGCATATATGGGTATTTTTCCTTCTGTAGATGATGCTATGAATGCTGTGTTTAAATCTTTATCTGCTGGAGCTAATCCTGTGGCAATGGAATTTATGGATGATTTGGTTGTACAAGCACTTAAAGAAAAACTAGGGATTGAACTACCCAAAGACGCAGGTGCTTTGCTTATAGGTGATGTAGATGGCAATGTCATTGAAGAGGTGGCATTTCAATTAGATACTTTAGAAGCGTCTTTTAAAGAAAATGGTGCACAAGAGTTTGTTGTCGCCCATGATGCAGATACACGTAACCAACTGTGGTATGCAAGACGCAATGCCTCACCTTCTATCACCATTTTTGGTTCAAAAAAACTCAATGAAGATATTTCTGTACCACGAAGTATGTTGCCTGAAGCACTTAAGCGCATCTATGCCATAGGGGACAAATATGGCTTTAAAGTACCATGTTTTGGTCATGCAGGTGATGGCAATATTCATGTCAATGTTATGGTAGATGGTTCTGATGAAAAACAGTTGCATGAGGGACATCAAGCCATTGAGGAGATTTTTCAAATGGTAGTCGATATGGGAGGTACACTCTCTGGTGAACATGGTATTGGCACAAGCAAAGCACCTTTTATGGGTATAGCTTTTCATGAAAATGAACTGAATTTATTCAAACAAATCAAAGAGGCATTTGATCCAAATAACATTCTTAATCCAGGGAAAATGGGCTTACCTAGCTAAGGATTTTAACACAAGGAGATTTTAGTGAAACGCAATACTAAATTCAAAATTATTGTTAAAAATTATTATCTATTTATCAAAGACTTTTTTAAAGATCTTTTTGATGATAAGCTTGGATACTATGCTTCATCCCTAAGTTGGAGTACGCTTTTTGCACTTATTCCCCTCCTTGCTATTTTTATTGCCATTTTTACATCTATGCCTTTTTTTTCTGAACTATATAGCAAAATAGAAAACCTTATTTTTTCAAACCTTATGCCAACAAATTCTAAAATCGTCATGGAGTATATTAATAATTTTATCAGTAGTACTGAAAAACTTGGTTATGTTGGTGTTGTGTATGTACTTTTTGCTGTAATTATGTTTTTTAGAAACTATGATTTTATTGTCAATGATATTTTTAATGCTCCTTCGCGTACTTTTTGGCAAGCTTCAAGAACCTATCTATTGTTACTTGTACTTATTCCTTTGTTTTTAGGCACTTCTTTTTATCTTTCTACGCTAATACAAGCATACTTTGATCAACATCGCATCACTTCTGCTATTCACATCTATATTTTTGTACCCTATTTTATCGTTTGGATGATGTTTTATATTTCCTATCAACTCTCTGCCAATATACATATAGATTTTCATGCAGCCATTCTTAGCTCTTTTATTGCTTCACTTATATGGTATTTAAGTAAAAGTGCTTTTATTTTTTATGTCTTGCATAACAAAACCTATGAAAGCATTTATGGATCGATTAGTACATTACTTTTTTTCTTTTTGTGGATTTATATCTCATGGGCTATTTTTATCCATGGTTTAAAATTTTGTGATTTGCTAAACAAAGACGAAGAGATAGATCGCATATAAAAGTGCAACACCCAATAACATATAAAATATTGTTTTATACCAAATGGCACCTATAGATAATCCACCATATACAAGCATACTCCATAGTGGCAAAAAAGCTTCTTTCTGTGTGCTAGGCAAAGAAAACAACCATAATACATTCTCATCAAACATCTCTCCCATACCTACTAGATGTAAGCCTATCATCAAGGGATAAAATACAATAAATACTACTGACAAAAGTGGCGACAATAATTGATAACTACTTGTTGTACCAAAAATTGTATGTACCACAGGAAGCATCAAAATAAAAATACCAAAAGGTATCACAAAAAAACTAATACTTTTTTGACTCATTGCCTTGCTATAGGTTAGGAGTAAAAATATATAAAAAACACCTATCATAGAAAACCAAAAAGAGAGTGACACCAAAAGGGAATTAAAGAGTGTGACTAACATTAAGCCAACCATGGTCAAAAAACCAAAACTAAGTAGCTCTAAACCAAGTAAAATCACTATCCAAGCCACAAGTACCATAGCATAAGAACGCACTAAAGAGGGAGGAAAATCTACAAACCATACATAAAGTCCTAAAAGCAACATAACCACAAATCCAACATCCAAAAGAGCATAACGATAAGGAAAAAACTTTTGTTGTATAGGTCTATATAATGCCAGTAATATACCATATAATACCGCCCATAAAATACCCAAATGAAAGCCACTAAGTGCCACAAGATGACTCACCCCTAACAATGTTATTTTTTCTCTTACCTGCTTAGACAAGGGGGTAGCAAAAAAAATCGCCTGATAAAATTGTTTTAAGTCATTATTTTGGTGTTGTATTGCAATAGTTTTGAGTAACCCGTCTTTGTAGCTTAGCTCTTGTTCTTTTTCCTCTTTTAGTTTACTTTTCACATAAAAAGTTCCCAAATAATCTTGAAAACGTATACTTTCATTGGGGAAAATTTGTAAACGTAAACGTTTATGTTTAAAGGTTTTTTTTAGATGTGTAGTCGTATAAAATGTAAAGCCCTCTTCTGATTTTAATTTAAGTACAGTATACGTTCTTTCGTGTTTTGTTTTTTCATACGCAGTTAACACATTGGCATAGGTATAATAAAAAGGTTTAGAGACAAATTCTAAATAGGCATGATATGTCACACCAAGTCGCAGAAGCAATAAAAAAAATATAATACCCATAGCCCATATAAAACTTTTTTTGTCAGGAAAAAGTTTGGGCTTTTCAAGTTGCATTATAACGGAGGCATATCTACATTAATATGTGTTTCTTGCATAGGAATATCACTGTCTTCATACACCACTTCAAAAGCAGGTGCGTGGGATTTATCTACAAAACGTGTATATTGCTTTTGAAATACAAGATCTACAGTGCCTGTAGGTCCGTTCCTTTGTTTCCCTATAATAATCTCTGCATCTTCTTCAGATTTTTTTCTAAAATCTGAGGTATACTCTTTGCCTTCTGATTTGGCTTTCATCTCTTTTTCTTTCTCTTTTGCTTCACGGTACACATCGTCTCGATAAACAAATAAAATAATATCTGCATCTTGTTCGATAGCCCCTGATTCACGTAAATCAGAAAGCATAGGACGTTTATTTTCTCTCGCTTCTAGTCCACGATTAAGCTGAGAAAGTGCAACAATAGGTATTTGTAATTCACGTGCAAGTTGTTTTAGTCCACGAGAAATTTCTGAAACTTCTTGTTGTCTACCCTCTTTACCCTCACCCGACATAAGTTGCAAATAGTCAATGATTGCGATACTTATTTCAGGATGTTGTGTTTTTAACTTACGAAGTTTAGATCGTACATGGTGAATGGTTGCATATCCACCATCATCAACAAAAAGTTTTTTTTGGGAAAGCTCTTCTGTTGCCGCAGAAAGCTGACTCCATTGCTCATCTCTTAGGTCTCCTATTCTGAGTTGCTGTAATGGTATAGAAGTTTTAGCAGAGAGCAGTCTTAACATAAGCTGTTCTGCTGGCATTTCTAATGAAAAAAATGCCACCCCTTCATTACGCTCTATGGCTTTGAGTGCTATATTTAAGACAAGTGCCGTTTTCCCCATAGCAGGTCGTGCTGCAATGATGACTAAATCTCCTTTACCAAAACCTGAAGTTTTATCGTTGAGATTTTTAAATCCTGTATCTGTACCTATGAGTTTTGAATTGCCTTGTGCCTTAAGACGTTCAATCTCATCCATCATAGCTAAAGTTATCTCTTTGGATTCTCTAAAATCTTCATTGGTATTGTTTTGTGTAATTTCATAAAGCTTTTTTTCTACAAGATTCATCACCTCTTCTGCTGGTAAATCATCTTCTATTGTGACCTTTTTTATTTCTGTTGCCAAAGAAGCCAAAGCCCGTTTACTTGACTTTGCTTTTATTTCACTCACATAGGCTGCTGTATTTGAGATAGGATTTGCTGAAAGCAAATCTAACATCGCTACCTCATCAAATTTTCCCATACTTACAAGTTTTGCACGTAAAAATTCTTCATCTATTGGTTTTTCATCGCGACTCAATGCTTCCATTGCCACAAATACATGGGCATGAAAAGGCAAATAAAAATCATGGCTCATCAGCTTAGAAGCAATCTCTTCATAGGTTTCTGGATCAAAAATAATCGCAGACAACACAGCCCTTTCTATATTAAGATTATACATATTTTCCACTATACATTCTCCTTGGCAAACTTCTCTACCTCGACTACAAATCTATCAACAAGTTCTTTTTCTGGCAAACGAGCAACGACTTCACCTTTAAGCATCACTAATCCTGCCTCTTTGCCATATGCTATAGCAACATCTGCATGTTTGGCTTCACCAATGGCATTCACCACGCATCCCATCACGCTTACATCCATAGGTGTTTTAATATGTGCTGTACGCTTTTCTACTTCTGCCACAGCACTCACCAAATCGGCTTCAATACGCCCACACGTAGGACAAGAGATAATATTAAGTCCCTCTTTTAGTCGTCCTGAGTCTTTGAGTATGGCTTTACCCACTTTTATCTCCTCTTCAAGCTCCCCCGTAATAGAAACACGCATAGTATCGCCTATACCATCTAACAACAGCGCACCTAGTCCAATAGAAGATTTAACTGTTGCATGAAATATTGTACCTGCTTCAGTCACACCCAAATGAAAAGGATATGCATTTTGAGGACGTAACATTCTATAGGCATCTACTGTTCTTTCGACATCAGAAGCTTTAAGTGATACCTTAATATCTGTAAATCCTAAATCTTCTAAAAATTTAATATTATACACTGCACTGGCTACCATACCCTCAGCAGTGGCTCCATATTTTTGATCAAACTCTTTTTCTAGACTACCTGCATTTACCCCTATGCGTATGGGTAAATTTCTATCTTGACATGCTTTGACTATCTCTTTAATACGTCCTTTTTCACCAATATTTCCTGGATTAAAACGAATACAATCTACCCATTTTGCTGCTTCAAGTGCAAGTTTATAATTAAAATGGATATCTGCAATCAAAGGAAGAGAAATCTGCTCTTTAATGGCTTTTAGTGCCAAAGCATCTTGCATTTGTGGTACTGCTACACGTACCATGTCTGCTCCTGCAAAATGTAAGCGATTGATTTGATCTACCGTTGCTTGAATATCATGTGTATCTGAATAGGTCATCGATTGCACAGAGATAGGGGCATCCCCTCCCACTGCCACATCTCCAACATAAATTTTTTTTGTTTTTACTCTTGGTTTCACCAAATACCTTTTATTCCAAATTATACATCACATATATAGTTTGATTTTATCTATGCAAGACGAATCTTTCAATCCACCAACAATGTTGTACCCACCTAAGTAAAGTTCAAAATCCCATCTTACAGTTTCTCTTATTTTATCGTAACTATATTAACCCTACGAAAATTCAACAGGATCAAAATCTATCTCTATTTCACGACAATCCACGGCATGAAGAGCCTTGAGCAATGGCACTCTGTTTTTTGCTCTAAGTAAGATGTGACACCTGTATTTATTGGCTATACGCTCTATGGGTGCTTTTCCTGAACCTACAATCTCCACTGTTTTAAACATTTTAAGTTTTGTCACAGTATCTAGCGTGATTTTACTGGCTTTGGCTTCATCTTTGTGCGATATAAGAATACGTGCCAATGAAACAAAAGGAGGATAATCAGCCATCTCTAAAAAGGCTAACTCATCTTTGATAAAACACTCATAATCACTCAAATATCTCTTAAAAAAATCTGCATCTGCTGTTTGTACTATAACCTCTGCCTCTTTACTTCTACCACTTCGACCTGCTATCTGAAATAACAGTGCCATTGCACGTTCTCTTGCCCTATAATCAGCAAGTCCTAAAATATAATCTAAGCCCATTATCACACTGAGTGTAATATTGGCATAATCATGCCCTTTAGAGAGCATTTGTGTGCCTAAAAGCACATGGCTCTCACCACTCTCAAAACGAGCAAGTGCCTCTTTAAGCTTTTTTGTAGTGGTAATACTGTCTTTGTCAAATTGTTCAACTTTAATACCCTCTATTGCTGCATCTATAAGTTCTATGGCCTCTTGTGTTCCTAAACGTTCTGAAGTCAATGGTGTATTTCCACATTGTGTACACGTATCGACGATCATTTCCGTAAAATTACAATAATGGCATTTTAAATGTCTTTTTTTTCTATGCAATGCCATGCCTACAGAGCAATAAGGACAAAGATGTGTCTTTCCACACGCTTGACAATAAAGATATTTAAAGTTTCCTCGTGTAGGCAAAAAAAGCAAAGATTGTGCCTGTGTTTGATACTGTTTTGACAAAGCATTTAAGATTGTTTTATTTATGCCATTGCCTGTTATAAATGTATATTTTTTCTTGGCTTCTACAAAGGGTTTATCTAATTTTACAACTTCATATTTATGGTATGTACTCATGCTCGGTGTCGCAGAAGCCAATACCACTTTAGCATCTAACTTTTGTCCCATAAGTACAGCTACATCTCGTGCATGATAACGTGGACGTGTCATAGATTTGTAGCTGTCATCATGCTCTTCGTCTACTATTATGAGTCCCAAATTCGTTAAAGGCACAAACAAAGCTGATCTAGCCCCTGCTATAATGCGTATGTCTCCCTCTTCTATACCTTTTAAAATAGTCTGCTTTTTCTTTTTTGTAAGCTTAGAGTGCCACATAGCAACCTTATCTCCAAAATAGACTTTGAGTCTTTTTTCCATTTGTGGAGTAAGTGAAATTTCTGGCATTAAAAAAATAGAGGTTTTTCCCTCTTCCAGCATCTTTGCCATGAGTGAAATAAAAATTTCTGTTTTTCCTGAGCCTGTTACACCAAAAAGAAGGGCTTTGTCTTTTTTGAGGAGTTGATTGTAAGCTTTTTGTTGAGATGTTGTTAAGGTAGGTTTGGGTATTTGTAGTTGGATATTTTCTATTTGTCTATCAGATATTTCTTTTTGTACATTTTTGTCTGTGTGAAAATATGCTGATGTACTGTAAGGTAAAAAAAGTGAAATCGCTTCTGAAAAAGAAGAGAAATAATACTCTGAGATAAACTTTGCAAGTTGCATCTGTTTCTCACTATATACTTTATCTGATTCTGAAATAATCTCTGTGGTTTCAAAGAGAGGTTTTTGCACATTTTCTACAACCACTGCGTGTTTGCTTGTACTTTTTAAAGGTACAAGCACAATCGTTCCTGCACTCAATACTTTTTCGCTATGGTAGGTTAAACTAGGTGCACTAGAATGAATAAGAGATATTTTATAAAAATACAAAATTATTGGGTCAATAATATACAGTTTGATGTTAATGATGTATCATCACAAATAAAACGATTATTTTTTATACTAAAATGCACCTCTTGGGATGAGGGCATACGGTAAATATAGTTTTCTCCTTTACGAATCCAACACCCTTTTGCATGTTTATCTACACAGGTAATAAGAGGATATTCTAATACTTCTGAAGTTGTGATTGAGCCATCAAATTTATCAAAAATAAGTTTATTGGGCTGATCAGCTTTACCACTGTCTACACGTTTAATTGACGTTGCATTTCCTTCTAAAATACGCTTTTGTCTCTCTCTTGCCATTGCACCTCTTACTGCTGCTATGGTGGTTTTTGCTTTGACAATCATTGCATCATCACGCGTAGTCATTAAGCGTGGCAAGGCTACAGACAGAAGTATACCTATAATCACAATAACAAATATCAATTCAAACATACTAAACGCACGTTGTTTCTTTAAAAACATAAATTTTTTCTCACTACATTCATCTCTTTTGAACCCAAATTATCTTAGTAAATTTTGGGTTCATTTATTCGTTTACAATTTAATTGCTCTGCCTCCAAAAGTATATGTTTTGAAAAAACCTTTTGATTCCAATGCATCATTGGTAAGTTTGCCTACACCTTTTGCATTCGTATTTTTTTGTACATCCATTGTTAAGGTAGCATTATTGTCTTTTTTTGCAGTATAACTTAACGTTGCTATACCATCACAATAATAGGTAGCTACACTATTAGATATAGATAAATTTGTATCTTCACTAAATCCATTTACTGTATTGGTACTACTTGCTGTGGTTGGGAAATTCGTCATTTTTGAAATAGTATCTAACTCTTTTTGTGACGTATAGTATTTGGTAATTTCATTCAAAAAGTTGACAGAACCATCCATACATGTCACCACTTTGGCATCATCTCTTGTTGCTGTTAATTTTGGTATGGCTACAGCAGCTAAAATGCCTATAATAACAATCACAAAAATCAACTCTATCATGGTAAACCCATATCTCATTTTATTCATTCTTCACACTCCCTAAAGTTCAAATATCCCTATTAGTATAACATAAATGTTAACTATATTTTATAAATTATCTAATGTTTCAATAAGCAACTCTATTTCGTCTTCATAAGAGGTAGCCTGTTTGGCTAAACGCAGGTAAGCCTTTAGAAGTTTATCTGGTTTATTGTCTGTGTTTAGATTAATACCTGACTCTTTTAAATCTGCATTTACAAAATCAGCAAAGCTGTCTTCTAATTTAATTTCATAACGGTTGCCAGAAACTGTAAG
>QNZW01000124.1 GCA_003978375.1 Sulfurovum sp. | reverse complement strand
TTAGATATACAACTTTATGGTGCAGATGGCACGGCTATTGTCTCATGGGAGCCTAAAGGACTTCTCTTTGACTCAGCTAAACAAGAGATTGACTATCATGGTATGCATATAGAGTGGTCAGGATATGATGGGGTCAATGGACAAAAAGGCAATGAGTACATTAAAATCACAGGCACCACATCTGAAATGTTGGTGATGAAAGTACATGGGTATGAGGCTGGAACTGCCCATATAAAATACAAATGGGGTGAAGCCAATCAAAAAATATTACCATTGTTGATGATTCGTATTGCATTTAATGATTATACATTCCATAATTCTGATACAATTTGGCATAATAAAATTTTTGGTGTTGCCACTGGAAATTTGAATCATTACATGAAAGAAATTTCATACAACACCTTCCAATACAAAGGCGCAAATGAAGATAACGGCATACATAATGATGGCATTATTACCGTCTCTTTAAATGAAAATCATCCCAATACAGCAGGAGATAATGAAGCATTTTTAAGCAGATTAAACCGTGCAGTTAGTTTAGCTGATCCTTTTATAGATTTTTCACAATATGATACCAACCATGATGGTGCTATCTCAAAAGATGAGTTACAAATTATGTTTATCGTTGCAGGACAAGAGAGCGCCACAGGCGGGAATCCTGGTGTATGGGCACATTCTTGGTGTATGTATGGTGATAATGCTGTAGCACCCACTCATGATGGAGTCGAGCTTATGAGTTGTCAGAAAGATGGCACTTATTCGCTCTTTGGAGAGAGACAAATAGACCATGATGCAACAATAGGCGTCATTGCTCATGAATTAGGCCATGCTGTATTTGATTTACCTGATTTATATGATACAGATGGAAGTTCAAATGGTATTGGTAATTTTGGTTTGATGGGAGGTGGGGCATGGAATACGAAACCAAATGATAGTATGGCAGGAGAGACACCCGTACATATGACAGGATGGTCCAAAATAAAAGCTGGTTTTATCACTCCCATTACGATAGATACAAACAAAGAGAATCTCTCTGTCATAGGAAGTGCCTCTTTTGATTATACTTTATATAAAATACCAACGGGCAAAAAAGATGAGTATTTTCTTCTAGAAAATAGAGAGGCTAAAGGATATGATATGGGACTCACTTCTTTGGATGGCACATATAACTATACAGGAGGATTGTCCATTTTGCATATTGATGACACACTTGACGTCAATAGTGATGAGACACATAAATTGGTAGATATTGTAGAAGCCAACGATGCAGGGTTAGATAATGCTACGCACAGTGGACATATTAACAATCTTTATTTTTCTGGCAATGCCGATACATTCAATGACACCACAACACCCAATGCAAATAGATATGATGGCACGCAAACTGCTATAGATATACGAAATATTTCTGATGCTACATCTGTGATGACACTTGATGTAAGTATTAATTAGGAGAAGAGAAGATGAAAAAAATATTATTGTTTTTAGCTGTGAGTCTATGGTGTTTTTCAATGCCTGCATATCACGGAAAACTTACGTTTACACAACAAGATGGATCGACTTTTGAGGGAAAACTTAAAGGAGATGAGTACTTCTCTTGGATTGAAGACAGACAAGGGAATATCATCCTTTTCAACAATCAAAGCAAAACGTATGAATACGCCAAACTAACCAAGCGTCATGGCATATCCAATTTGGTACCCTCTGGTATCAAAGTATTTAAAAATATGGGCAATAAAGCCCCCTATAAAAATAACACCATCTCAAAAAAGACACTCATGAGATTATGGAAATCAAAAAGAGAACATACACGATATCATCATTAGACCTTACAAAAGAGATGCGACTAATTTGGATTAATGTATTGTTTATACATTTGTTTTATAATGGTCTAAATAAAATAAAAAAGGGAAAATATGTTTGAAAAAGCAAAAGATTTAGCACTCTCAAAAGGGATGCAAATTGCTATCAATAGTAAAATATCTGATTATGGCAAAGTACAAAATCTAAAAGTAGACTCAAAAAATGACAGCATCGAACTAGAAGTAATGTTAGACGGTGAAGTAGAACCATTGTTTGTCACGGTAGGAAACTATCAACTTACCAACACAGGAGGACAACACCAGTTAAAAATCAATGATGTAATTACCTCTAGAGCATGGATTAATACACTGGCTTCTTCTTATTTAGAGGGTAAATCATTTGATATTCCTGAAAAGTATGTTAGCATCATACAATCCATTGCTTAATAAGCATTTTATATTATTTTTTATACTACAATTATGCTATCTTAAATATATTATAGGGGATTACAATGATAAAAAAATTAGGATTAACAACAGCAACATTAAGTATACTACTTCTTTCTGGATGTGGTGGAGGTGGAAATGATACCACAACACCAACAATCACTGAACAAATGAAAACAAAAGATGGTATAGTTATCTATCATGAAACAAATTCAGCATTCTGTGAAGTAATGAAAGCCTATTTTGCCAATCCTTCTGTTAAAAATGTAAAAAATATACTTACTTATTCCACAAATAACAGTATAGGGTGTGATGCTTATGGACGAACAGCTACTAGCAATTTAAATATTGCAGGAAATTGCTATGAAATAACTTTAGCAGATCTTGTTGATTATGATTCGAGCTTACAATTAGAAGATATTTCGATATATGAAGACCCATCTCATGCTTGTGTTATAGGTGCAGATAAAAAATAAATTTTTAAGAAGTATGTATTTTACTTCTTAAAAATACTCTTCTGTGCCTCTTTTCTAAAAAATGTAAAGTAGGTCCATAGTGTGATGCCATAGACAAAAATAGAGAGTACCACCACACCAACAGTTACTGCTTCAAAGAAATCTTTGTGTACATAGCTGTCTGGTATCATATGTACTAAAATAATAGAGAGTGCACCTTTCATACCAGAAAAAGTCAAAATAAACCATCCCTCTAAACCTACAGGAGCTATCTGTTTAAATTTGCTTCCTAAGAATGCAAACTTTGCCATAGAGATAGCGCGTATGAGTGTAGTAAGCGTAAACATGAAAAGTATTTCAACCCTATATTCCCAAAGCTTATCTATGTGTACCATCTCTGCAAGGACAAAAAATATCATAACAGCAGCAATATATCCAAACTCTTTTGCCATTTCGTAGATATATTCTAGTCTTTCTGAAGTGGTTGCTCTTATGTGTTCAAAACGTATTTTACACATAAAACTTTTTGCTTTTTTGGGCTTCGCTTCCTCTGAAGCTTTGATATCTAAACCTATCCATGCATTGGTAGCAATAATCGCAGTAATAAGTGTAAGTATCCCTGAGACATGCAACTCTTCGGCTAACACATAAGCCACATATGCTTCTACCACAAAAGAGAAAAACTCTCCACGTTTATCGGAAAAAAGTTTCATCAACATATAAAACATAAAACCAAGTGCCACACCCAATCCTATACTCACTACAAATACTCGTAATGCATCTAAGGTAGCTTTGCTTGCGTCTATCTCTCCACTTAACATCCATGGTAACCCCACAAAGAAAAAAGCTATCACAGCAGTAGCATCATTGCCCAATGACTCTCCCTCAATCAAAACTTTAATATGATGTTTAATGCCCTTAAATCTAGAAAGAATCGACTGCACTGAGACTGCATCTGTAGCCATGTTGATAGCAAACAACGCCACATATGCCCCTAGACTCAAACCTTGAAATATATCAAAATAATACATACTAGCACCCACCGTAATAGAAAGTGCCACTGCAATCACAGCTAGATAAAAGATATCAAAACCATACTTTTTAATGTCAGAGAAATGCAAATGCAACGCATCACCCATAAAGATAAGTGGTATACAAAAAAGTATAATCGTATCAAAATAGTGTTTCAAATCTATAGGAATTGCCGAGGGCATATAAGTATAAACCACATAAGAGCCTATGAGCAATAAAAATACCGATGGAATTTTTAGTCTATTGGCAAGCGCATCTGAAAATATGACTAAACTTAGTATGGTAATGAGTACAATTTCTGGTGCAAAAGAGTGCATCTGTTTCCTTTAAAATAATTCGCCACTGTCTTGTGAGACTGGACGCATGGGGACTTTACGTTGTGGATGCAAGGCATCCTCATCTCTTGGTTTTTTCACTTCACCAGGAATTTCCAATGTCTCAGAAAGTCCTAACTCTGTCTCTGTAGAGATGGTTTCATTCTCCTCATTGACATAACGTTGACGCACAGGGTTTGGCTTAGCTGTTGTTGGTAGAGGAGAATTTTTTGTGTAGAGTTCACTTTTACCTTCATACTCTCCTTTATATACCCCACTTGGCACATCAAAAATTCGTTTTGTCTCAGGATACAGTGCAAGTAAAGTTTTATAATAATACGCAAAAGCAGGTGCAGCCATCACACCTCCTGTTGCCCCTTTTCCTATAGGTTTGTTGTCATCTCTTCCTACCCATGAAATCACTTCAATCGTAGGAGAGTATCCTGCAAACCATGCATCTACATTTTTATTGGTAGTGCCTGTTTTTCCTGCAACTTCTATGCCTTTAACACGTGCGTTTTTACCTGTACCACGTTTAATCACATCTTTGAGAATATCAGTCATAAGATAGGCTTGTTCTTCTGTGGTAAAATTGGCTATCTCTTTAGGACGTGTTTCGTAAATGACAGTCCCCTCTTTTGAGATAATTTTACTAACCAATCGTGGTGCTATCATATGTCCTTTATTAGAAAAAACTGAAAATATTTGTGCCATTTTAAGTGGGCTAAGTCCTAAATTGCCCAAAGCAATAGACATATCTTTGGGGATATGAGGCACATCTAAAAATGCCAATCTTTTGCGAATAGTATTTACCCCTATGTCTGAGACAAGATTGACTGTTGCAAGATTTCTTGAATGTACCAATGCCTCGCGTAAAGAGATAAATCCTTTAAAATCATGTTCATAATTTTTAGGTGCCCATACCTGATTTTTTCCTTTATATGTATACTGAAAAGTACGTGCCAAATCTGTAAGTGGCGTAGCAGGATTATACCCCATGTCTAAGGCTGTTTGATAGATAAAAGGTTTAAATGCAGATCCAGGTTGCCTTCTGCTTTGTGTGACACGGTTAAAGGCTGATTTTTTATAATCCTCCCCACCTACCATAGCTAAAATATCTCCTGTACTACTCTCTACTGCCACAAAAGCTGCATTCAATGTAGAAGTATTGGCATCTTCATGATATTTTTTAAGTGCTTTTTTATGTGAGATAGAGACTGCTTTTTTTGCAATATTTTGTTGTTTCATATCGATAGTTGTATAAATCTGATATCCCCCTGTACGGATATCACCCAACTGTCCCTTAAACCGTCTTATGACTTCATCTACAATATATGGAGCCACATTTTGTGTCAAGGATGTTTTGTAGACTTTGGGTGACTCTTTGACTGCTTTTAGGTAATCATCTTGTCCTATCCAACCTATACTTTTCATACGATATAGTACATTATTTGCACGATTTAATGCTCGTTTATAGTGACGCAAAGGATTATAAAAACTTGGTGCATTGGGTATACCTACAAGCATTGCTATCTCTTTAAAAGTAAGTTCACCTAAGGTTTTATGGAAATAACCATTCGCTGCTGTTTTCACTCCAAAGTAATTATTGCCATAAGAGATTTCATTAAGATAGCGCTCAAGTATCTCTTCTTTACTGAGTTCATGTTCGATTTTAAGTGCCAAAATGGCTTCTTTGACTTTACGTGTTAATTTTTTTTCATTGCTGAGAAGTTTGTTTTTAATAAGCTGTTGTGTGAGCGTACTTCCTCCCTCTACAAAACTTCCTGCTTTGATATCTTTGACAATCGCACGTAATATTGCATCAGGATTTACACCATCATGCTCAAAAAAACGTGTATCTTCCATAGCAACAAGACCTTCGACCAAAAAACCAGGTATTTCATCATAACGTGCATACAAACGATGTTGTTTTTTAAAAACATAGGCTAATTTTTTGCCATTTCTATCTAAAATAATAGAAGAGGTCTCTGGCTTATAGTCTATCAGCTTATTGGCATCTAAAGAAATTTTTTCATAAGCATAGATAAATGCCACCAACAAGATGACAGTAAAAATAATTGCTAAAAGCGTAAAACCTTTAATCAAAGCACTAAACACAAAAAACCTTCAAATTTTTATTTATTGTACCGTTTTATCTCTAATTTGCACTAAAATGTCCTTTATTTTTCCAAGAGGCACACTCACATTTAAAATCACCCTCAGTATAGGTTTTTTTACTGTTGGTTGGCGTATCGCACCTACCAAATCACCTTGTGCGATAAGCTTTTTTTGCATGTTTAGTGTAGAGGCATTGTTTGGCAATACTATAGGGCAAATAAGGCTTTCACAATTTTTTTCTAAAATTTTTTCTACCAAACGTTGGCGTTTTAGAATCTTTTTTCTATACTTTTTGGTATGTTTTTGAATATGTTCTATATTCACTTGTGCCAATGCGGTATCAAACACAGAAGGTGCAGTAGAGTAGATAATAGGTTTTGCACGATTGATTAAAAAAGAGACGATATGCGAGGAAGCCAAAATATAGGCTCCATAAGATCCATACGCCTTACCCAAAGTACCCATCTTAATATGTCGTTCATTCATTTCTATCTTGTAATGCTCAAAAATACCTAAAAGATTTTTGCCTAGCACCCCTGCTGAATGTGCTTCATCTACTATCATTAACGCTTTTTTTTCATCAGCTATATCAAAAATGTCTTTTTTACATAAATCACCACCCATAGAGTACACACCCTCTACAGCAACGATTTGTCTGTTGGCAGGATAGGCTTCTAATTTTTCTCGTAAATCATCTACATCATTGTGTCTAAACTTTACAACCCTCTCACCCAAAAGTGCTGCTGCCATCACACCAGAAGCATGATACTCCTCATCCATAAAAAGCATATCACCTTTACGCACCAATGCTTCTATAAGAGCCATATTTGCCAAATATCCAGACCCCACCACAATTGCCTCTTCAACGCCATGAAGTGCTGCCATCATCTTTTCAAATTTTTGATGGATAGGATGATACCCATTGACAAGCATCGAAGCTTTTGGCGTCAATGTATGGTATTTTTTGACAAGTTTTACGGCTTTATTAAACTGTTTTTTATTACTAGAGAGTCCCAAATAATCATTGGAAGCCATATCTTCCAAATCTTCATCAAAAAGCTTACGCTCTCTAAAACGTCCAGCTTTTTTCAGGGCTTTAAGTTCACTGCTATACATCTATTTCTCTATCCATGGCAACAATACTTCAACCTGTAATCCCATTGCTGTGCTTTCGTAGCCATCTACTGACAGAATGTACTTTTTACAAAAGCCTTCTACCATACATGCCCCTGCTTTACCTCTCCAGAGTTCACTTTTTAAATAGGTTTCTAAATCTTCTTCTTCAAATGTTGCAAAATGATAGTGTGTTGCAGAGATGTCTGAGAATGCCAGTGTTTTTGACTTGTAATGTAAAGAAGAGACAATAGAAATACTCGAACCACTTTGTATCTTTAGAATGCGTCTAGCATCTTCTTTGTCTTTGGCTTTACGAAGTATGCTACCATCTGCAGCTGCTATAACTGTATCTGCACAAAGTAAAGGCATTTCTAATCCAAACTCATGTATGGCAGCTTCAAGTTTGCCTTTACTTGCTGTATAGACAAAATCTTTGGCAATGGTTGTTGTGATTTGATTTTCATCATAATGAGGAGATTTTTGTATAAAGTCTATACCGAAGTTGTTTAGAAGTAAAGCACGAGAAGAAGAATTTGATGCAAGATGTATCATATATATTTCCTAGAGGGTGTTGTAAGGATACATCACCTTACAAACCTCTCAAACTTATACCCATCCAAAGTGCTATCACACCAAGTATGATATTCAGTGGCAACAACATATTAGGAATCCACTTCATTTGTGCTTTGGCAAGTGCAAATTCTCCTTTTTCAAACCATCTCCATGCCTTCGCACGTCTTATATACATATAGATAAAATTCACTGTCATAATAGTCCAAATGATCTCTTTGGAGACAAACAGTGTTTTTAAAGTACCATGATGTCCCTCTGTGGCAATTGCCATTATCAACCCTGTCGCAAATAATGTAATGATAAAAAAGATGACCAAATTAAAAAGTCTACCTGTAGTTTGCAAGGTAATACCCAATCTTTGTTTAGGTTCTAAAATAGCATCCATCATAGAAGACTGAAGCATCTGTGCATCGGTAATACCCCCTCTGCTTATCACAGGATGCACTGCTACGCGTATGGCAATCATACCACCTACCCAAATTATTGCTGAAAGTACATGCAAAAATACAAGTAGATGCCCATAGTTAGTAAAAAATTCACCCATTATAGATTTTCCTCTAAGTAAGCCAATGCTTTTTGTGTTGCTTCTGGTATTTTGGAAGCATCTTTCCCACCAGCTTGTGCAAAATCAGGGCGACCACCGCCACCGCCACCAAGAATAGGTGCTATCTGCTTAATCCAATCTCCCGCTTTAATAGGCGTCTCTTTTGAACCACAGGCTATCATCACCTTATCACCCTTCTTTTGGAAAAGCATAATAGCAACATTTGGGTACTTGTTTTTCGCTTCGTCAATAAGCGTTTTAATATCCCCTGTATCAACCTCTTCTACAATGACATTCACCTCTTTTAGCATTGTAGGAGTGAGCTCTTTTTTTGTAGCTGTTTGTGCAGTAGCTACCTCTGTTTTAAGCGTTTTTATCTGCTCTTTGAGCTTTGCAATCCCCACTAGCGGATTGACATTTTTTACTTCTGCTTTCACTTCATTGAGTTCATCACGCAATGTTTTGACTGCCTCTATGGCTGCATTACCACAAATAGCCTCTATACGTCTCACTCCAGCACTCACGCCAGACTCTTTGGTGATCATAAACAAGCCAATTTGTGAGACATTATTCACATGTGTACCACCACAAAGCTCTACAGATGCATCGCCCATGCTTACCACTCTTACCTCATCACCATACTTCTCACCAAAGAGTGCCATAGCTCCAGTTTTTTTGGCTTCTTCGATGCTCATCACATCTGTTTTGGCTTGGATGGCACGGCTGATTTTCTCATTGACCCATGCTTCTACTTTGGCTATTTCTTCTGCACTCATTGCTTGAGGATGAGAAAAATCAAAACGCAAACGTTTGTCATCATTAAGTGAACCTGCTTGTGCAATATGCGCACCCAATACTTCACGCAATCCAGCATGAAGCAAGTGTGTAGCAGAGTGGTGTTTTTCTACCTCAGCACGGCTCTTGTCTACCACTGCTTCTACTTCATCACCCACAGA
>QNZW01000019.1 GCA_003978375.1 Sulfurovum sp. | reverse complement strand
AGCAAAATCACATCAATTTCAGGTTCTTAATCAAGAAGATGCCTCCAATAATGAATGGCATATCTTGATTAGCAAAAATCAAAATATAAACCTAAATGATTTTTTAAATGTTTAACCAAGCTGGTCTATCACTAGACCAAGCACCTCCTATTTCTGTTGTCTTTAAATTCTTTTTTTTAGGTGCGTTGTTTGGTATAGGATTAGGCATTTCACTCTTTTTTTATCAAACGAGTATCTTTGATACCAGCACGGCTGGTGCACTTAGTGTTACACATCTCTTTACGCTGGGAGTCATGCTTTCTTTTATGTTTGGAGCACTCTTTCAAATGCTTCCTGTAATTGCAGGTATTTCAATAACTTCACCAAGTAAAAAATCAAATCTTTTACTCTATCCTTTTATGTTTGGAGTCATCATACTTATTTTGGCTTTTAATCTTCAGTATACCTTTTTATACCTCTTAGCAGGTACACTTTTGGCTGTTTCTCTTTTTGTTATTATCCTTCCTATCTTTAAAAAATTAAGACAAGTCAAAAACCATACAGCCTCTTCAAAAGGTATGGGTATTGCATTACTCTCTTTAAGTTTGACTATTATATTTGCTCTATATTTATTACTTTTTTTAAGTGGCTATGTAGAGGGCACTTACTATACACACATCAAAATTTCTCACTACTCTTTTGGACTTTTTGGATGGATAGCACTTCTTATTATTTCTATTTCATTTCAAGTAATTGAAATGTTCTATGTGACACCCTCTTATCCTTTATTTGTAAGCAAATACATGCCATTGTCACTTTTTATACTCTTGTTTTCTTCCTCCCTCTTAGGCTTTTATCTGCCTCATATCTGGATATTTACTTCTATGCTTTTGGCATTTATTTTAAGTGCTTATGCTCTTTTAACACTTCAAAGACTAAAACAAAAAAAACGTCCTCTTTCAGATGCCACAGTATGGTTTTGGCGAGTAGGGCTTAGTGCATTACTCATAAGTATGCTTTGTATGGTATTGGGACTGTTTACTCATTTACCATATGTAAAAACTTTTTCTTACATTTTTTTTGCTAGTTTTGCACTCAGTATTGTCTTTGCAATGTTTTACAAAATTGTACCTTTTTTGACATGGTTTCATCTTAGTAGCCAAGGATATTTTACCGCACCTATGATGCACGAGGTCATTCACCCTAAAACTGCAAAAAATCATCTCTACATTCATATTACAACTATTGTCACCTATCTATTGTCACTTTTTGTAAGCTCTTTTATATTTTTAGCAGCATTGTTCACAATACTCTCCTTTTCATGGATAGCATACCAAATCATTCATGCATGGAAACTTTACAAACAAACACAGAAAACTGGAGAAAAATTTGAGATGAATAAGATGTAGGCGGATTGCCTCATCTCGAGACTAAAAGGGGTCTGGTGATTTGTGATTTGTCGCCATGCGATGAATCATGAATCACCTGACCTCTCGGGAATCAAAGTAAGAACAACTCAAGCTACAAAATTATTGAATATCCAACAATTCTCGAACTACTACCCTATCGTCAAAAGGATGTTTTACGCCTTTTATTTCTTGATAGTCTTCATCTCCTTTTCCAAGTATAAGTAAGATTTCTTTCTCTTCAAGGGCATCTAGTGCCAGTTTGATAGCAAGTTTTCTATCTGGACAGGCTGTTACATTCTCTTTACCGTGCAATCCAACAAGAATATCTTCGAGTATCTGTTCAGGTACTTCATCACGTGGATTATCTGAAGTGACATAAATTTTATTGGCATAACGTCCTGCCACAGCACCCATACGTGGACGTTTCTCTTTGTCTCGATTTCCACCTGCACCAAAAACAACTGAGATATCTCTGTCTTTCATTGATTCTAAAACAGCATGCATTCCATCGTCTGTATGTGCAAAATCAACAATCACCAATGGTTTACGACTCACTACTTCCATACGTCCAGAAACACCTCCAAAGTTTTTTACAACTTCACAGACCTCTTGTAAATTTTTTCCTGTAAGCATTTGCACAGATCCAATGGCTGCCATAAGATTAAAAAGATTAAAAAGTCCTACCATAGGGGAATGAAATGTGGCTTCTTCTTGAAGATGTTTTACACTTGCTGTAATGCCATCAATCAGTGAAAAAGCTTGTACTTTAAATGTTGCAGGTTCATCCACACCGTAACTTTGTGCATTCACAGGATTATATGTAATATTCTTAATATCATCTTTATTAAGTAATTTTGGAGTTTCATCTGCGAAGAAAAGGCTTTTCACCCGTCTATACTCTTCAACTGTACCATGATAATCTAAATGGTCAGACGTCACATTGGTATGGACTTTAAGTGAAAATTTTAATCCCTCAATACGTTTTTGATCAATTGCATGAGAACTCACTTCCATAATAAAACACTCACATCCTAAATCAAATGTTTGCTTCATGTTATAAATTGTCTCAAGTATTGAAGGTGTTGTCATACTCTTCTCTTCTATGCGTTGTTCTTTAGCAAATAAGCCACGTGTTCCTTGTAATGCAGGTTTCTCCCCTAAATCAAGCAAAAAAGAGTAAATTGCCGCTGTTACAGTTGTTTTACCATTGGTTCCTGTAACACCTACAACTTTCATAGATTCTAATCCCCATAAAGCAATAAGCTCTTTAGGAGTCATACATAAAGGTTTAGGATCTAACTTTTCATAATACTGTCTGTTTTGTTCTGTTTTTAAAAAGAGGGTTTGACTATCTAAATCAGAGGTATTGTCACTTAAAAAAATCGTATGCCCATCTTTTTTCTCAAAAAATATTTTCACCTATTGCTTACCTCGGACAACACTATAAAGAGAAAGTACCTCTTGATCATTTCCAAAAAGATGCGAAATAGCATCCAAATAGCCTAATGCCATCTCATCAAATCCTTCTTTGGCTAATTTAGTTACAAAATCAATAAACTCGTCTTTTTCTGTAATAACCACTTTGGTTGAAAACATAATATCTTCAAATGCTTTTTTAAAACTGCCTCTATTCTCAACGAGTTTTAAAAAATCATCATACCTAATACCATCACCATATTCAATTTGTTCTTCTGTAGGATTTAGTAGTAACTTTTGTATCTCATTTTTAGAAGTGTCTAAAGAATTCAACAATCCATCAATAATCTCCACTGCATTCTCTTTTTCATCTTTAATAATCTGATAATAATCAAACAAAGCTTGTGCTTCATCTTTGCTTTCTGCACCAAGATCAGAAAGGTACACGCCCACTTTTGCTTCATCTAGCATCGGATAATCTTTTAATATAAGTCCATAACTACGCAACGCTTTACTAAAATTACCTTGTAAGAACTCACCTTCTGCTCTTTGTAATAAAATATCTTGATTTCTTTTACTCATAATTACCCTAATTGATCTAATTTATCTTCAAATCCATGTGGTACATTTATCACCACAATTTCTGGATGTATTAATGTTTGCATTTGTCTTTCTACGCCAAATTTAATGGTCGTTCCAGAACTTCCACACCCCACACATGCTCCTTGAAGTTGAACATATACTTTGCCGTCTTGTATTGTCAGTAAGGTAATGTCTCCTCCATCTAGTTTTATAGAAGGTCTTACTTTTTCTATGACACTATCAACTGCAGGCTTTAACTCTTCATCTGTAAACGGAATCACTGCTCTATCCTTCATAATATCTGTAAAATATAAACAATTATAACCAAATCATAGTAAAGTTATTATGTACTTTTACTTTTATGTGAGTTATACACTAAAAATATCTCTTTGTCAATATAAATGATACGAGGATTAAATATGAAAGGGGTTTGCATTCAAGGCTTTTGCCTTAAATACAAAAAGTTACAGTAGCAAAAAAAATTATATTAATTCAATAATTGCCATAGGTGCTGCATCACCTTTTCTCATACGTGTTTTAATAATACGTGTATATCCACCATTTCTGTCTGCATACTTTGGTGCAATTTCATTCACAATAGTATTGGTACACTCTTTATGTTGTAACATTGCAAAAATAGCTCTATGTGCATTAAAATCACCACTTGAAGCTTTAGTAATAAGCTTTTCATAATATGATCTAAGCTCTTTGGCTTTTGGCAATGTCGTCTCAATCCTACCCTCTTTTGTCAAAGCAATAGAAAGGTTTTTAAGAAGCGCTGCTCTATGAGAAGACGTTCTATTTAATTTACGGTATCCATGTTTATGTCTCATAGAAATCCTTTATTGTTTTTGTTGTTCTATTTTCTTTACAAGATTAATTCTTGTACTCTCTGCAAGTTCAAAATCTGAACCATATCCATGCTCTACTAAACACTCGTTGATTTCATCAAGAGATTTTTTACCAAGATTTTTGATATTTTTAATCTCATTTTCACTCATAAGCACCAATTCACCAAGAAATTTAATCCCTGCTCTATCTAAAGAGTTAAATGATCTTGCACTTAATCCAAGGCTATCTACTGTTTGCATAAATGGTTTAAGTTCGCTGTCATCGCTACTTCTTTTAACGGGTGTCGTAGAAATATCTACATCAAGTACACCATTAAAAACAGAAAGTTGTTTATTCATAACTTCAAGTGCATTCGTAAATGCTTCTACTGGACCTAATTGTCCATCTGTTTCAATATCAAATGTAATTTTTTCAAAATTTGGATTATCCTCTACAAGTACAGGATCAATCTTATAATTTGCTTTTCTTACTGGTGTAAAAAATGCATCTAATGCAATAGCATCAGTAGCAACATCATCTCTTAAGTCTTCACTTGGCACATATCCAATACCTTTTGAGATAACAACTGTAAAGTTAAGTTCAGCATCTTCATTGAGTGTAGCAAGTGGCAAATTGCCATTGACTATTTCAATTTGATCATTATTTAAATCTTGTGCTGTGACCTCTTTATGTCCAGAGAAAGAGTATTTTAGCTCTACTTTATCACTTTCGTCTTTTATTTTAAAACGGATATTTTTAAGATTGATAATAAATACGGCAACATCTTCATGCATACCTCTAATGTTATCAAACTCATGCGCGGCACCTTCTATTTTAATAGAAATGGGTGCATACCCAATAGAAGATCCTAAAATAAGTCTTCTTAAAGGGTGTGCCAATGTCACTGCATAACCACTCTCGAAAGGATAAGCAATAATCTCAGCATGGTTTTTACTGATTTCATTCACTTGTACCTCTGTTGGCATAAATGGTGCAACTTTAATTTTTCTCATTCGTAGCCTTTATTGTATGTTATTATTTAGAGTATAGTTCAACGATTAGACGCTCTTCAACTGGAATTGCGATTTCATCTCTCTCTGGAATTCTCGTAAAGATTCCAAATAGTTTTTCTTTATCAACATCAACCCATTCAACCATACCTGTTTGGTTAGTGAGTTCAATTGATCTAAGAATTTGGGGGTTTGTTTTACTTTTTTCTCTAATCTCTATTTTTTGACCTGCTTTTACTCTAAATGATGGTATATCCACACGTTTCCCATCAACAAGTATATGTCCATGATTTACGAATTGTCTTGCAGATGCTCTTGTTGTTGCAAATCCCATTCTATATACAACATTGTCAAGTCTTTGCTCAAGCAATTGAATAAGGATTGAACCTGTATTTCCATCTCTTGAGTTTGCTACTTTATAAAGTGTTCTAAACTGTTTTTCAGAAACACCATACATAAATTTAGCTTTTTGTTTTTCTTGAAGTTGAAGACCATACTCTGAAATCTTTGTTCTTCTTTGACCATGTTGCCCTGGAGCATATGGTCTTTTTTCTAAGGCAGATTTACCACTGAGTCTACGCTCACCTTTCATGCCCAAATCAACGCCAAGTCTTCTTTCTAGTCTCTCTACTGGACCTCTATATCTTGCCATACTTATACCCTTCTCTTCTTCGGTGGTCTACAACCATTGTGTGGAAGTGGTGTAATATCTTTTAAAGCTGTTACTTTAATTCCTTCGGTTGCACCGATTGCTTTTACAGCAGTATCTCTACCTGAACCTGGACCTTGCACTTTAATCTTTACCTCTTTTACGCCATTTTCCATAGCTTTTACCATCGCATCAGCCACGGCTTCAGTTGCGGCGAAAGGTGTTGATTTTTTACTACCTTTAAATCCAAGTGCTCCAGCAGAACTCCATGCAATTACATTGCCCATTTCATCTGTCACTGTAATCACAGTGTTGTTAAAAGTCGCTGCTACGTACACAACACCTTTAGCAATATTCTTTTTTGCTTTTTTCTTAGCCATTTACATGTACTCCTTATGCTGCACCGACAGTTTTACGCTTACCTTTTCTAGTACGCGCATTTGTCTTTGTTTTTTGTCCACGAACAGGAAGTCCTCTTCTGTGTCTTAATCCTCTGTATGAACCTAGATCCATCAGTGCTTTAATATCTAAAGTAACCTTTTTTCTAAGGTCTCCTTCAACCATGACATGCTCTTGAATATCATTACGAATTGTTGCTGCTTCAGCATCACTTAGTTCATGTACTCTCTTGTTATAATCAACGCCTGTTCTATCAAGAATTTTTCTTGATGTTGTAAGCCCTATACCATAAATATAAGTAAGTGCATACTCCATTCTTTTTTTCTGTGGTAAATCAACCCCTGCAATACGAGCCATGTTTATCCTTGTCTTTGTTTATGTTTTGGATTTTTACAAATCACGCGTACGATACCTTTGCGTTTAATGATTTTACAATCATCACACATTTTCTTTACTGATGGTCTAACCTTCATGGTTTGCTCCTAAATATAACGCAACTAGAGAAAATCTAGTTACTACGCTGACGCTGTATCATCTTCGACAGATGACTCGCGCGACTAGTCGCTTTAAAATTTTTGTTGAACGTTTGACGTTCCTGCACCTAAGTATTGCTACTTTTATTTGCGTGGATAAACGATGTTTAGTCTCTCCAACCCTTGAGTAATCGGTGCATCATTAATCAAAGATTCTTCGCGCAGTTACCTAAACCTAAATATTTTGGGTATTAGGGAGACGGATTATACCGAAATTTTAATTAAATTTTTCTTATATACGAAGAGAAATGGCTTTTTTCAAAATTTAAATTTTGCTTTTGTCTTGAAAGTTTTATATTCATCTTAGACTGCGTTATACACAGTCTTAAATGAATACCTATTTGTATCTAAAAGTGATACGACCTTTATCAAGGCTGTATGGGGTAAGTTCTACTTTTACTGTATCTCCAGGAAGAATTTTAATATAATGCATTCTCATTTTTCCTGCGATATGACAAAGGACAATATGTCCATTATCTAATTCCACTCTAAACGTTGCATTAGGTAAGGCTTCAACCACTTTACCATCAATTTCAATTACATCATCTTTTGCCATTGTATTCCTTTACAAATTTTTTTCATTGTTTTACTTCAGTCAAAATAACTGCTTTCCCATCTATCACAGCTACTTGATGCTCATAATGTGCAGACCGTAGCTTATCTTCGCTCAAAACAGACCATTTATCTTCTAAAAGAAATGGTATACCACTTTTTTGACATACCATAGGTTCTATACAAAACACCATACCATTTTTTATCTTAGGACCTTGGTTAGGTTTACCTTCGAGATAATTAGGAATATTGGGTTCATCGTGGGGTTTTGTACCAATACCATGTCCACAATAGTCACGTAAAGGTACAAACCCAGCTTCAGTAATATATGTTTCAAGTATTTTGGTAAGCTCTTTAAAACGCATACCTACTTTAATAGCACCGATGGCATGATATAGTGCTCCTTTAGAACAGGCTATAAGTGCTTCATCTTCTGTACTTATTTTGCCAATAGGTATGGTAATAGCTGCATCACCAAAATATCCATCTAGCTTTGTACCTATGTCTAAACCCAATACATCACCCTCTTGAATAACAGTATCATCAGGAACTCCATGAATACACACTTCATTTAATGAAGTACATACTGAACCAGTAAATCCATAAAGTCCTTTAAAAGAAGGTTCTGCCCCAAGTTTGCGAATATAGGCTTCACCTAAAGTATCTATCTCTTTAAGTGTCATACCTGCTGTAATAGTATTTTGAAGATATTCTAGTGTAAGCCCAACAATCTCGCCAGCTGCTCTTAGCTTAGCGATCTCGTTAGGTTTTCTAATAGCAATTGCCATTATAAACCTACGTTACCTAAGGTATCGTATTGATTCATTGTTCTTTGTGCTTCTATTTTTCTCATGGTATCAAGTGCTACTTGCACAATAATAAGGACAGCAACGCCCCCAAAATAGAAGGTTGCACCCATTCCTGAAATAATCATAAATGGTATTGTAGAGATAATAGCCAAATACAATGCACCTGAGCCTGTAAGTCTACTTGCTACTTCATTTAAAAACTCTTTGGTATGTTCACCTGGTCTCACACCAGGAATAAATCCACCTTGTCTTTTTAGATTGTCTGCAATATCTTTTGCATTAAATGCAATCGAAGCGTAGAAAAAAGCAAAAAACATAACAAGTAAAAAAGTAGCTATCGTAAAGGTAATATTTCCTGGTGCCAAAGCATCAGCAATAGCCGTTGCATATTTTGAACTACTTGACTGCAATACTGTTAAAGGAAACATTAAAATAGCAGAAGCAAAAATAGGAGGAATAACTCCTGAAAGGTTTACTTTTATAGGAATATAATTCATCACTCTTTTTGTTTGATTTTGCATAATTGTCTTTCGTGAATAAGAGATGGGTACCCTTCTCTCTCCAAGTTCAACATAGATAATAGCCAAAATAGTTGCGAGCATGACTGTTAATATACCAAGCAACATTAAAAAGTTCATCTCACCTGCATTGACTGATCGAATAGTATTTGCAATTCCTGCTGGCAATCCAGATACAATCCCTGCAAAGATAATAAGTGAAATACCATTACCAATACCTTTTTGTGTAATCTGCTCACCAATCCACATAAGCAACATTGTACCTGTAAGCATTGAGAATGTTGTTAATACTGTAAAAGTCACAGGATCAATCATGACTGCACTCGCACCTGATTTACCTGTCATACTTTGAAGTCCCATAGAAACACCAATAGCTTGTACCACAGTAATAAAAATAGTAAAATAACGAATAATTTGCATATATTTTTGCATACCATCACGCTCTTTTTTCATTTGACCAAGTGCAGGAAAAGTAGCAGAGAGAAGTTCCATCACAATAGAAGCCGTAATATAGGGCATAATACCTAAAGAGATAATACTAAGACGTTGAACAGCACCACCCGAAAACATATTTAACATACCCACACCGTTGTTTGAATTGCTATCAAAAAACTCTTTAATAACACCCAAATCAACACCTGGCGTAGGTACATAGGCTAGTACTCTGTACATAAATAGGAATCCTAACGTAATAAGGATTTTCTGAGT
>QNZW01000219.1 GCA_003978375.1 Sulfurovum sp. | reverse complement strand
GTAAAAAAGGTCTAGAGAGGAACTATGAAACACACATTACCTCTAAAAAAGATGGTTATTTTAAAGGTAAGAGGGATGTTTTAGGAGCTATTATCCATGATAAAAATAGTATCAAATCTCAACGTGTTGATGGTCTGGATTTGCATTTAAATATTCCTTTGGCTTTTCAACGTAGAGTTGAACTCATGATTGATGCTATGAAAAAAAATATTGATGCAGATGAG
The DNA here is from genome assembly GCA_003978375.1 of Sulfurovum sp. Lineage (GTDB taxonomy): Bacteria > Campylobacterota > Campylobacteria > Campylobacterales > Sulfurovaceae > Sulfurovum. The sequence goes on along the minus strand of QNZW01000219.1, from coordinate 9,216 downwards.
ATACTTGTTGGAGTTATGGAAAGTCGTACAGGAAAAGTATTGGCACTTGCGAGTACCGAACGCTATGATCCTGCACATATTCAACAAAAAGACATAGCTGCACTTAATCCAAAGTTTTCAGAATATCCTTATGAAGCTGGTTCTGTTATGAAACCTCTTACACTAGCTATTGCTCTAGATCATAGAGTTGTTACGCCTAAAACATGGTTTAACACCTATAATGGCAAAATGAAAATTGGAAAAAGACGTACTGTCACAGATGATGATAAATTTGATTCTCTCACGGCTACAGATATTATAGTGCATTCATCAAATGTGGGTATTTCTCAGATATCTTGGCGGCTTACGGGTAGAGAGTTTAGGGAGGGATTGCTAAAATTTGGTATAGCAAAACCCTCTGGACTTGACCTTTCACGTGATTTGCCAGGACAACTCAAACCTCTACATCTGTTGAACAATAAAATGCATAGAGCAAATAGTGCATATGGTTACGGTATGTTGGTAACATTTGCACAACTTTTTAAAGCATATTCTGCTTTTAACAATAATGGCATAGCAGTCACTCCTCGTATAGTAAATTATTTAGCAGATAAGCAGGGTAAACACTATACACTTAAACCAAGAGTTGGAAATCTTCAAGCAGTACGCAAAAAAACTGCCAATCAGATACATAATATATTACTGCAGGTTGTTAAGAGAGGTACGGGTGTTAAAGCACAATACCCTGGACTTGAAATAGGTGGCAAAACAGGGACTGCTCATATTGCTAAGCATGGTCGTTATGTACGAGAGTATCATAGTAGTTTTTATGGGTTTGCAAATGACAAAAAATCTCACAAATATACTATAGGAGTATTAGTTATACGTGCAAAAAAGTATCATAAATATTTTGCTTCTCAATCTGCTGTACCAACATTTAAAAATATTGTTAAAATTCTTGTTGAACAAAATCATTTGAAACCTGATCCTAAAGAAGCAATAGAAGAAAAAACAGATGCAACACTTTATGATGTTGAAGAAGAAAAATTTTTAGAACCTGCTGAATCAAATATATCTGTAGCGAATGAAGAACCTGTCTTTGAAGAAAAAAAACAGAAAACAGAAAAAAAGTTACAAAAACAAAAAGTTAAAAACCATCATAAAACTAAAAAGAAATCTATTAAATCACTTTTTAACATCAAACCAAAAGTTAAACCCAAAAAGAGACCAAAGCCAAAAATCAAACCAAAACCAAGACAAAATAAAGCCATATATGAAAATGTAGAAGATTTATTTTAAATCCAAAGATTATCAATCAGTCTTGGTTTGCCAACCCATGCAGCTACAAGTATAATGGTATTGCCTATCTCGACTTGCTTCAGTGCTTTAAATTCTCTATTGACAATGGCAACATACTCTACTTTGTCTGCCTTATCTAACACTTTGAGCATCTCTTTTTTGATAATCTCAACATCAAGTTCTCCTGCCATAACCAACTTCGTTGCACATTTGAGTGAGTCAGAAAGAGACAACGCACGTTCTTTTTCATCATCTTTCAAGTATACATTGCGTGAACTCAATGCCAAACCTTTCTCATCACGTACTATCTCACAAGGTACTATCTGCACATCCATAAAATAATTTTTTACCATTTGGGTGATAAGTGCTAACTGTTGGGCATCTTTTTTCCCAAAATAGGCGTGTGTCGCACTAGAGAGATGAAGTAATTTCATGACCACTTGCAACATACCATCAAAATGTCCTGGACGTTTTTCGCCCTCTAGTATATATCCACGCACTGCTGGTGCACCGATGCAAAGTTCATCCTCTTCATACATCACATCATTGTTTGGCATAAACACAATATCAACCCCTGCACGTTCACAAATCTCAATATCTGCTGCCTCTTTGCGTGGATATGCATCTAAATCTTCACCTTCTAAAAATTGTGTTGGATTTACAAAAATAGAAACAATAAGATGTTCATTTTCTTCTCTTGCTCGTTGAAGCAAAGAGAGATGTCCTTGATGTAAGGCTCCCATTGTAGGTACAAACCCAATAGTATTCCCTTTTAAAGATTTTTTAGCTTCATTTAGTGCTTCTATTGTTTTTGCTATAATCATTTCTAACCTCATATTTCGCTTTTATTTGGTAAAATCATACCAAAAAAGTAGTGAATAGATTATGGATGCATACGAATACAGTGAACTTTTAAAATCACTTTCTGTCAAAATGGAAAATATCAGCAATATTGTTAAACCTAAACTTCTAGAAGATAGACTCAATGAGATAGAAACGATGCAACAAGACCCAAACTTTTGGAATGATGCTGCCTACGCAGGAAAAATTTCACAAGAAAAGACAAAAAATGAACGTATTTTAGCCACCTTCAACCATGCCAATGATGCGGTAAATGATGCAGTAGAGTACTTTGAACTTGCAAAATCTGAAAAAGATGACGATACACTAGAGATGCTTTATGATGATGCAAATTCACTGCAAGAAAGCACCAATGCACTAGAAGTACAAATGATGTTGAGTGGAGAACATGACAGCAACAATGCCATTGTTTCTATACACCCTGGTGCAGGGGGTACAGAGAGTCAAGACTGGGCAAGTATGCTTTACCGTATGTACTTACGTTGGGCAGAACGCCATGACTTTAAAGTAGAATTACTTGATTATCAACCAGCAGAAGAAGCAGGTATTAAAGATGTCTCTTTTATTATCAAAGGGGAAAATGCCTATGGCTACCTCAAAGTAGAAAATGGGATTCATAGACTCGTGCGTATCTCTCCATTTGACTCCAATGCCAAACGTCATACCTCATTTAGCTCTGTGATGGTCTCTCCTGAGGTAGATGATGACATAGATATTGTCATAGAAGACAAAGACATTAGGGTCGATACCTATCGAGCCAGTGGTGCAGGAGGACAGCATGTCAACAAAACAGAGTCTGCCATACGTCTCACGCATATAGAAACCAATATCGTCGTGCAATGTCAAAATGACAGAAGCCAACACAAAAATAAAGCCTCTGCCATGAAGATGCTAAAGTCTCGTCTTTATGAATATGAAATGGCAAAAAAACAAGCCGCACTCGATGGTGTAGAAAAATCAGACATTGGCTGGGGACATCAAATACGCTCCTATGTCATGCAACCCTATCAACAAGTAAAAGACACCCGAAGCAACCAAGCCTTTAGCAATGTAGATGCCATTTTAGATGGGGATATAGACAAGATGTTAGAGGGAGTGCTTATTGCCCAAGCAAAATAATGAGGGCTTAAGATAAAATCAGTTTGTATCCTTTGGCATAGATATTTACAATACTATCTTTAGGCAATTTTTTACGTAGCATACTTACTTGAAATTTGACAGATTGGATAGAAATTTCTGCATCAAAATCATCTTCCCATACCTGTGCCATAATCTCTTCAAAAGAGACACATTGATAATGATTTTTGACCAAAAGTGCCAAGAGTGTTTTCTCTTTTTCTGTAAGAAAAATTTGTCTATTGTCTTGTGTGAGTATTGCTTTTTGGGTATGCCATTTATAGCCATTTTCAAATATAATTTCTGTATTGTTTATATGTTCTAGCTGTTGAGATATTTTTAACAAAGCTTCTTTGAAGGCAGTGAGAGCTACTGGCTTGACCAAATATTTAGATAGGTTCAGTTCTGTTGCTTCTATTAAGCGAGGCGTATCTGTAAATGCGGTAAAAATGACTATGGGTGCTGTTTGATTATTTTTACGTATATGTCTAGCAACCTCTAGTCCATCTATGTAGGGCATCTGAATATCTAGCATCATAACATCTGGTGCATACTGTTTATACAAGCTTAAGGCTTCTTTGCCATCACTTGCCACATAAACCGTATGAAAATAACGTTTCAAATACTCTTCTGTATGGATTTGAATGGCTTTATCATCTTCTGCATACAGTATCGTATGGGATTTTAAAATCTCTTTCATTCCATATTATGCGATAGAATTACTAAAATTAGCGTTATGTTTGTGTTATCTCAAATACACATAGGGCAATCTACGTATTCGCATCCTGCCTTTTTAATTTTATAATAAACTTAGCACCCTCTTCTGCATGAGAGACACTCAGTATCCCATGCATCGTCTCTTCTACAATTATCTTGGCAATATAAAGTCCCAATCCTGTGGCTTTTTCTTTATGTTGGGTACCAACATAAGGATCAAATAGCTTTTTTCTAATAGCCTCATCAATACCTCCAGCGTTATCAAGCACTTCTATTTGTATCCACTGTTTGTCTTTTTTGTGTGATATGATAATTTTGGGTGCGTGAATCTTACGATAAATGAGAGCATCTGAAGCATTAGAAAGCAGTATAATCATCACCTGTATGCACTCATTTTTATATCCTAGTATTTGCTCTTTTTCTTGTATATCATAAATGATATCAATATTTTTTAATTGATACGTCATCAATGTTGCCACTTCCATCATACATACTTTAAGCCCAAATACTTTTTTCTCTTTTTGATCATGCAGTAATGTTCTAAAATCATCAATGGTTTGAGACATATGCTGATTTAGTTTGCTAAGTGCATCAATTTTTTCTTCTATGTATGTTGTATTGTCCAACTCCTCTTGCATATTAAGCAATATCATATTGCCTTGCATCAATGGCTGTCTCCACTGATGTGCAATGGCATCTATCATCTCACCCATATGCACCATACGTTGATGACGTAAGAGTATTTGCTCTTGGGTTTGGCGTTTTATAATCTCTTGATCTATATGTGCTTGAAATGTTTGGTTATCTATATGTATTTTCCACAAAAAATAAAAGGCAAAGGCCGAAAAAGCAATAAAAGATGCAAAAAAAGTAAAAATTTCATAGTGACTCAAATGTAAATCTACTATCAAAAGTGATACCGCTACAATACTCACAATAACGACACTCACACCCACACCATACCATTTCCCACCTAAGATATATGCAGCAAAACTAAGCAGAAAAAACCAGAGCATTCTTAATGCATCATAATTTACCTCTGCACTCATCATAGCAAAAGTAACCAAAGAAAAAAACATAAGAAAATTTACAGTAAAGCTATACTGAATATATCCTTTATGCAAAGCATAATAACTAAACATATTAAGGAGCGTATAGAGTGCCAATATCTCTGTATAAAGGGAAGAAAAAGGCAACATATCAAACCATGCTAAACCTACAGTAAAGGCTGCAATCACACAAGTAATCACTAAAATAATTTTAAGTAATTTTTCCTGCACCTTTTGTGCATGTGCATCTTCCATAAGCACGACTTTGGGTAAGTAACGCTCTATAAGTAGCACCTTATTATCCTCTTAGCACATCAACAACAAAATCATACTTTGTATACTGTTGTTATTTATCATTTTCTTTCTTCTGATTGATATATTTTGAAATCATCTTTGTTACAACAATAGCCGTGATAAATGCTAACATTATCATGCTTACACTATAGAGTGCATGCGTTACATTAATCTTCATCGAGTAATACCTGATCTTCTAATCTATATATTTTATCGCACCTTTTAGCCAATGCTTCATCATGGGTCACAAGTACCAATGCTGCATCTGTCTCTTGAATATATGTCAAAAGAACATCCATCACAAGCTTTGCTGTCTCTTTGTCTAAATTACCTGTAGGTTCATCTGCAAAAATAATACGGGGTTTTTTACTGAGCACTCTGGCAATAGAAACGCGTTGTTGTTGTCCTCCTGAGAGTTCACCTACTTTTTGTTGCATCAATGATTTTATCTCTAATTTTTCTAAAATTGCATCATCTATCTTCTCACCACTAAGTAAACTAGCAACCTCAATATTGTCTCGTGCAGACATCCCTTTAAACAGATAATGAAATTGAAAGATAATCCCCAAATCATACCGTCGTAATGCTTCAATGGCATTGTCTTTTTGTGCATAGATTTCTTTATCAAACAACTTTACTGACCCCTCATCAGGTTTAATAAATGTAGAAAAAATATGAAGAAGTGTTGATTTACCAGAACCACTTCGCCCTACGATAGCTTTGCTCTGAGAAGGAAGCAATGAAAAATTTACATTTGAAAATAAAAGTGTATCAAAACTATGTGCAATATTATTCACTTCTAAAAGAGGTTGAGACATAATAAACCTTAAAATAATTTAGTTGTATTTTATCATAAAAAAGTATGGTTCTTATAGACTCTTTTTGTTTTTTGGCAGATTTAAAGATGAAGGTGTAAAGTGTTGTTCGAGAATGTACCATGGGTACATAATCGGACAAACTTTTCTAAGGATGTAGAAAAGTATTATGCCATTTGTGCGGCTACTTCTGCTGCGAAATCTTCTTCTTTTACTTCAATCCCCTCACCCACTTCAAGTCTAGTAAAGCTAGTAATTGTAGCTGTGCCACCAGCTGCTTTTGCTTTTTCTTCTAAGTACTGAGCCACAGTTTTACTGTCATCCATTACAAATTTTTGATCAAGAAGACACTGCTCTTGGTCAAGGGTCGTATTGTCAGAGATAAATCTAGCAATTTTACCTGGAAGGATTTTATCCCAAATTTTCTCTGGTTTACCCTCTGCTGCAAGCTCAGCTTTCAATGCTTTTTCTGCTTGAGCCATGACCTCATCTGTCAATTGACTCATAGAGATATATTGAGGAACATTTTTTTCTGTTTTTCCAAGACGTCTAAGCTCTTCATTCTCTGTTTCAATCGCTACAATTCTACCTTTTGTTTCATCGGCAACATATTGTGCATCAAAATCTTTATAAGAAAGTGTTGTTGGTGCCATTGCAGCTGCATGCATGGCTATTTCTTTAAGTACTGGCATCATTGCTTCAGCTGTTGCTACAGAATCACATTTTGCTTCGATGATAACACCATTTTGTTGATTTGAGTGTACATAGGCATTGACTGCTGTATTCTCATCACCTTGAATCAGTGCAGATCTTCTTACCACAAGTTTTTCACCAATCACGGCAACTTGCTGAGAAAGATACTCAGAAAATGCTTCACCATTGATAGTAGAATCATTAATCGCTTCAGCATCAGCAAGATTATTATCAAATGCATGTGCCACAACTGTTGAAAGCAAGTCTTTAAATTTATCATTTTGTGCCACAAAGTCAGTCTGTGAGTTAATCTCAACAATCACTGCTTTTTTACCATCTACTTTTATACCAATAGCACCTTCGGCTGCTACTTTTCCTGCTTTTTTAGCTGCTGCACCCATACCTTGATCACGCAACCATTCAACTGCCTTATCCATATCTCCATCGGCTTCAGTGAGTGCCTTTTTACAGTCCATCATTCCCGCATCAGTCATCTCTCTGAGTTTTTTAATATCTTTTGGTCCAAAATTTGCCATATTTACGCCTTTGCTAATTCTTTTGCAGATGCTACTGCCTCTTTAAAGTCACCTTTAAAGCTATATTTTTCTTCCATGACCTGAATTTGTGCTTCTGTCATATTTGCTACATCATCAAATGTATAGAAACCTTCGTCATTGAGTTTTCCTTGATATACCTTACCCACACCAACAATTTTAGTAAGGTCATCCCCTTTTTTATCTGCTTTTGTTGCTGTTTTTTTAGCAGGTTTTTTTTCTGTCTTCTCAGTTTCCTTTGCTTTCTCTTCTTTTGCTTTTTCTTCTTCTTTTGGCTTCTCTTCTTTTGCTACTTTTTTCTCTATTTTTTCTTCTTTGGCATCTGTTTTTGCTTCTGTGGCAACCTCTGCAATTGCTTCTGTTGCTTTAGTAGCTGTTTCACTTGTAACCGCTGCTTCTTCTCTTTTGACCTCTTCTCCCACTTCTGTCATCACTTCTGCCATCTCTGCATTAAAAGCGACTTCATCCACATCTTCACCATGTGCTTCTGCATAAGCTGCTTTTCCTTCGATAATTGCTTCAGCCATCTCTTTACAGAAAAGGTTAATAGAACGAATTGCATCATCATTTCCAGGAATTGGGAAATCAACCACATCTGGATCACAGTTTGTATCAAGTGGTGCAACCACTTTCATACCCATTCTTTTTGCTTCTTTTACTGCAATATGCTCTTTGACTGTATCGATAACAAACATCAACTCTGGAAGTTTTTTCATGTGTCTAAACCCTTCAAGGTATGAACTTAACTTCTCTTTTTTTCTTAAAAGCATCAATGCTTCTTTTTTTGTCAACATATCAAGTTGACCATTCTCTTCCATCTGCTCAATAATTTCAAGCTTTCTAATAGACTTTTTCATCGTTGGGTAGTTGGTTAACATTCCACCTAACCATCGTGTAGAAACATAAGGCATACCACATCTTTCTGCATGTTCTTTTACGGCTTGTCTGGCTTGTTTTTTCGTACCTACAAAAAGGACTGTTTGTCCTTCTGCGGCTGCATCTCTTACTATATTGTAAGTATATTTGAAATATCTAAGTGTTTTTTGAAGGTCAATAATATAGATGTTTTTTCTTGCACCAAAAATGTATTTTTTCATTTTTGGATTCCATCTTCTAGTTTGGTGTCCGAAGTGTACACCACATTCGAGTAAGTCTTTCATTGTTACCATAATTTTCTCCTTGGTATATTGTTAATAGAATATTTATATTTAAATACTCAGTTAAAAGCATAGCTTCATCACTAGGTTTAATCCGCTGTAGTCCTCAATGTTCATGCCAAACCTGACATCACACAACCGTGCAAGGAATAACTACATGTGTATTTTTATTCAAAAGACCGTCAAATAAGCAAAGCCCATTTGACTTACGCTAACGCTATGTTCTCTTCAGCAGAGCACGCACACGAGTAGTCGCTTTTTTGTACAGTTAAATAAGAACGCGATTATACCGAAATATTTTTTAAGATTTTATGAAATATAGAGGTTTTTTTCTTTTAAAAAATTCTTGACAAAAAATGTAAGTTTTTTAGCTTGATGCAGATCTCTAAAAGGAACTTAATTCAAAAAATTGGATATTTTATTATACGAAGGACACTTCTTACTAAGCCTAAATACCCATAATGAGTCTTTAGGAGTGCCTTCTTTAAATTTAAAGTCTTAAAATGAGGTATATTTATTTACTAATAAAAGTCTATTTTATTTAGAATGAATAGTTTATACCCATCATGACGACAGGATAAAATTGATAATCAGACAAATCTTTCTCTTGAATCTTTTTTTCTATGACAGCATCGGCATCCAATTCCTCTATCGCATTTTGCACAAGTGATGAATTACTTTT
>QNZW01000085.1 GCA_003978375.1 Sulfurovum sp. | reverse complement strand
AAGTATATCATTCTCTAAAAAATAATTATTTCTAGATAAAACTTGAAGAATTCCAAAATATTTAATTCCCGTTGCGGTATTTAACAACTCTATTCTTTTATTATCTTTTTCAAAAAAGAAATATCCTAAAGAATCTTCTTTAAATTCACCCTTGATAATAGATTTAATATTTTTAGAAATAATATCTTTTTTTCCTCTATTTGCAACAGATAACTGAAAATGTAAATCTTTCATAATAACAGGATATTTTAAATCAATATTCATTCTATCTTCTATCAAAGGTAGTTGTGTAAAGATATTCATAAAATTCCAAATTACTGGTGATTCTACCATGGATATACTATAGTCCATATATTCTAATGTTTCCATAGGGGGAATATCAAAAGAGGCACATTTATTATCTTTTATATTTAATAAAAATATATATTCATTATCGCTAATATCTATAATTTTTAGAGTACCATCTAAAGATAATTGATTATCAAAAATATCTTCAATATATGAATTAAAAATTTCATCAAAATTATAACTTATTTTTTGTCTAGCTTCTATATATTTACTTGTATTTATGGTCTGTATAAACCCAAATAAAACCTTAGACAAAGTACTCTTCCCCGTATCATTCTCTCCAGCAATCACGGTAAGACCATCTAGATTGATATTAGCCTCTTTAATCATACCGATATTTTTAAGTTGGAGTTCCATGTTTTGCCTTTGTTACTTATCGAAAGGTCAGGTGATTCATAATTTATTGCTATGCAAAAAATTACAAATCACCAGACCCCTCTATTTTTAATACGATTAAAGTATCGTTTCTATCTCAGAAGAGTCTAGCTCTACTTTTTTTGCTTTGCTTATTCTATCTTCTTGTAGTTTAATTTTTAGTTCGTCATCTTGAAGTGCCATGATTTGGATGGCAAGGTAGGCTGCATTCACGGCTCCTGCTTTGCCGATGGCTAGGGTTCCTACTGGCATACCTGCTGGCATCATTACTGTACTAAAGAGGGCATCTTCTCCTCTGAGTGGTCCACTCTCCATAGGGATGCCAAGTACTGGTTTGGTTGTACTTGCTGCCAATGCACCTGCAAGATGTGCTGCCATACCAGCAGCGGCAATAAACACCTGAGCTCCTTTGGCTTCAGCCTCTTTCATATATTTTTTTGTTCTCTCAGGACTTCTATGTGCTGAAGAGATAATAAGCTCATAAGGTACACCAAATTTTTTCAACGTCTCTGCACATTGTGAGACAATATCATAATCACTTCTGCTTCCCATAACGATAGATACAAATTTCATTTTTATTTCCTTTTTTTTTAAGCTTTTTTCTTTGTTCACCGAGGGTATCAGGTGATTTGTAATTCATTGCTTTGCAACAAATTACAAATCACCAGACCCCTTTGCTTTTTTAATTATTTTATTTCTTGCTCTAGTTTCATTGGGGTTGAATCTTCTTTCAATCCCTTTTTTTCCAATGCCTCTGCTATTTTACGCCGTAAAATCGTATAACCTGGTAGCTCTGTAGGCAACAAGATGTCATTGACATTGCCACTATGCACACACGTTAACACTTTACCCTCTTTGGTAGTTAGCTTCTTAAATGTAAGCCAATACTGTCCATTTATCTCATCTATCTTGCCTATTTCATTGTCTACCAATTCTACAGTAGCACCTACTGGCAGTACTATCTCCACGGCATCTCCCAAACAGGTTTTGTCTTTACATTTCCAACTCAATCCATCTTCACTCACCAATCCTGCAACTTGATGGGTTCCATACTGAATAGAAAAATCATTGGACTGGGCATCGTTTCTTTCAAAAGGACGTGAGAGCAAATAGGCATCGGTAAATCCACGGTTTTGTGTGGTGCCAAGCTCTCTTTGATAACGCTTTGCATCAAAATCATTGGCATAATAATCATCAATGGCGTGACGATAGGCTTTGGTAACCACACCTGCATAGTAAGACGACTTGGTACGACCCTCAATTTTGAGTGAATCAACCACGCCAGAACGTAATATCTCATCGACATGAGATGCCATATTCATATCTTTGGCATTCATAATATACGTCCCTATGCCCTCCTCTTCATCGAGCCTAAATGTCGTACCACTTTCAGGGTTGTGGGCATACACTTCATAAGGAAAACGGCAATCATTCGCACAGCTACCACGATTGGGTACACGTCCTGTTTGAAGTGAAGAGATGAGACAACGTCCAGAATAAGCAAAACACATTGAACCATGCACAAAAATTTCTAACTCCAAATCAGGAATATGCTTTTTAATCGCTTCGCAATCTTTAAGGCTTATTTCACGTGCTACAATGATACGTTTGACACCTAAATCATAATACACTTCTGCATCCATCGCATTCATTACATTGGCTTGGGTAGAGAGATGGATAGGAATATCAGGTGCCGTGCGATGGGCTATTTTGACCACTCCTGGGCTAGAGACAATGAGTGCATCTGGTTTAAGTGCTGCGATTTTGGCAATATGATTTTCATAAAGCTTCATTTGAGAATTGAAAGGAAATGAATTCACTGTGGCGTAAACTTTTTTTCCTCTCTCATGGGCATAAGCAATGCCCTTGGCATAGGAGTCCATGTCAAATTCTTTGCCAGAACGTATACGCAAAGAAAAGGTACTTGTACCACCATAGACTGCATCAGCCCCATAATTTAGAGCTATTTTCATCTTCTCTAAGTTACCTGCTGGTGCTAAAAGTTCGACCTTATTTTGCATCATAATCCTACTTAAAATATTGGACTTATTTTATCTAAATAGTAGTAAAAAACAGTTTTTATGCTAAAATCATTCTATGAGAATAGATTTACATAACCACACTACACGTTGTAACCACGCGACAGGAACAGTTGATGCATATATCAAAAAAGCCATAGCACTAGGGATAGACATTTATGGTTTTTCCGAACATGCACCAATGGATTTTGATGAGAATTATCGTCTTGGCTTTGAAGAGATGGATGCTTATACTGCTGATATTTTAAGAGCAAAAGAGACCTACAAAGATGAGATAAGCATTTTACTAGGCTATGAAGTAGACTGGCTTCAAGGACATATGGATGAACGTGTTTTAACTGCAAAGGTAGACTACCTTATTGGCTCTGTGCATTTTTTGGACAAATGGGGGTTTGATAACCCCGAATTTATTGGTGAATGGAAAGAGAAAAATACCGATGAGATATGGAGAGCCTACTTTGAAGCCACCCAAGCCATGGCAAATTCTGGAAAATTTGATATTGTAGGACATTTTGATTTGATTAAAGTATTTAAGTTTATGCCCAAACAAGATATACGAATCTTAGCAAAAGAGGCACTAAGGGCGATCAAAAAATCCAATATGGTACTCGAGATCAACACAGCAGGACTACGCAAACCTATCGCTGAAATATACCCCTCTTCTACACTGCTTCAAGAAGCCTATGCTTTTGATATCCCTATTACCTTTTCTTCTGATGCACATGACGTATCACACATAGGTGCAGGATATGAGACAGCCACTGCGATGGCAAAAGCAGTTGGGTACACCAAAGCTGTCACTTTTCAAGCGAGAGAGAGACAATTGGTTACTTTTTAAGCACAGTATCTAAACTTATTTATTTTATTATGGATATAATCTATGCATAAAATTAATTTTAGGAGCATGAAAATATGGGTAAATTCGTAAACAATGTAACAGAGTTTAACAAATACTGTGAGGACAATGAAGTTGAATTCATTGACTTTAGATTTACAGACATCAAAGGTGCATGGCACCATATTTCATACAGAGCAAGTGCCGTAGATGATGGTATGCTTGAGGCTGGTATCCCTTTTGATGGATCATCTATTGAAGCATGGCAACCCATTAATGAATCAGATATGATTCTTAAACCAGATGTAGGTACTGCATTTATGGATCCATTTACTGCAGATAGTACCGTTATTATTATTTGTGATGTCTATGATATTTACAAAAATGAACTTTATGCAAAGTGTCCTAGATCAATTGCTAAAAAAACATTAAAGTATATGGAAGAACAAAATATTGGTGATGAAGCATACTTCGGACCAGAAAACGAATTTTTCATCTTTGATGATGTACAAATCTGGACAGGGGTAAACCAATCAGGCTATAGAGTAGACTCTGAAGAGGGTGAGTGGAACTCAGGTACTAGCTATGATGACATTGGGAACATGGGTCATAGACCAGGTACAAAAGGTGGTTATTTCCCAACTATGCCAACTGATACCATGGTAGACTTGCGTGCAGAAATGATGCTACTTCTTGAAGAAGTAGGACTTACTGTTATGCTTGGTCACCACGAAGTAGCACAAGCACAAGGTGAGATTGGTATCAAATTTGGTGATATGATAGAAGCAGCTGATAATGTACAAAAATACAAATATGTTGTCAAAATGGTAGCACACCTTAATGGAAAATCTGCAACATTTATGCCTAAACCACTCTATGGTGATAATGGTAACGGTATGCACGTACACCAATCTATCTGGAAAAATGGAAAAAATCTTTTTTATAAAGAAGGAGCCTATGCAAACCTTTCAGATACTGCACTACATTATCTTGGTGGTATTTTCAAGCATGCTCATGCTGTAGCAGCTTTTACAAATCCAAGTACGAACTCATATAAAAGACTTATCCCTGGGTTTGAAGCACCAAGTATTTTAACCTATTCAAGTCAAAACCGTTCAGCTGCATGTCGTATCCCTTATGGTGCAGGTGAAATGGCAACTAGAATTGAGACTAGATTCCCAGACTCTACGGCTTGTCCATACCTTTGTTTTGCTGTACTTATGATGGCAGGGCTAGATGGTATTAAAAACAAAGATATTCCAGTAGGACCAATGAATGAAGACCTGTTTGAGCTTTCTCTTGATGAGATTAGAGACAGAGATATTCCTCAAATGCCTCACACTCTAAGAGAAGCATTAGAAGGTCTTATAGGGGACAATGCGTTCTTAAAACCTGTCTTTACAGATGACTTCATTGATACATATCAAAATTATCAATTTGAGAGACAAGTACATCCAGATGAAGGACGACCAACAGCATTTGAGTTTTCTTCAACTTACTCTTGCTAATCTTTAGGATGGTGAGGATATCCCTCGCCTGTCCTTACTACTACATTTTTAAACTTACATTATAAAAATAACATAAAGTACTTGTGCTAGTTTTATGATTTCAATTACATCATTTGGGGTTAAGACCATCCTTTTTAGGTAATAATGAAGTAACACTCTTTTGATACAATAAACTATTTTAACAATATAGGGGGAATGATGAAAAAGCATATGATAAAACATTTATTCATTTGGAATGTAGTACTTTTAATGACACAAAGTTATGCAGACCTCAACTTTGATGGTTGCTCAGGTTCAGGCACCTTTGAACAACAAATTGAATCCTATAATGGTGATTATAACAAATCAGTCTACGTAGGTGAGATACCCAAAGGTATTCAAGGATTGCATATCAATCTTATCTCAGATAAAGATGTAGATATACGTCTGTATGGAGACAACAATGACAAAATCGTCCATTGGCCTTATGGTATACTCTCGTTTCCAAGAGAAGAGAGTAAAGCATATAAAAATGTTACTATCACCTACAGTGGTTTTAATGGTGTTGGTGGAAAGAAAGGCAATGAATATATCACTATTGCAAAAACCACACCTACTAAAATGCGTATGGAAGCCTTCGGGTATGAAGCAGGGTATGCTACTGTAAACTATAGCTGGACAGGCAAAGAGGGATGTAGCCCTAAAAAAGCAGGTAC
Organism: Sulfurovum sp.; assembly: GCA_003978375.1. Classification (GTDB taxonomy): domain Bacteria; phylum Campylobacterota; class Campylobacteria; order Campylobacterales; family Sulfurovaceae; genus Sulfurovum. The sequence continues at coordinate 3,713 of QNZW01000085.1, read as the reverse complement.
AGGAGATTTTACACAAAACATAAAAGCCAAAGAAACAAGCCTAGTAGGCACAATACCTCCTCATATCAAAGATGTGACTATCCAACTTACTTCAGACAAAGATTTAGATATACAACTTTATGGTGCAGATGGTACGGCTATTGTCTCATGGGAGCCTAAAGGACTTCTCTTTGACTCAGCTAAACAAGAGATTGACTATCATGGTATGCATATAGAGTGGTCAGGCTATTATGGGGTTAATGGACAAAAAGGTAATGAATACATTAAAATCACAGGCACCACATCTGAAATGTTGGTGATGAAAGTATATGGATATGAGGCAGGAAGTGCTGAAGTTCATTATAGTTGGGGGAAGGATGCAGTTGAAAATGCTTTAACTTCTGGTAGTGTTAAAACTATAAATGAAGAAACACTTTTAGCAGCAACTATAAAAGAGTTAGAAGATTTAAAAACAATAAAATCTTCACTCTTAAAGACGATATATAAAAATGAAACCATACAATATGATCCAGGTCGACGTACACAACTTATTGAACCTCTTGTAGAAAATCTTTATAATATATATCCTATTCTTCAGGGGAATAAAGGATATGCACTTGCCGCACTTGGTGTAAAACGCAACAGTCGTTTTGCTGTTTTTGGATCAACGCCTTTATGGTATTTTGAACATAATAGAAATATGCGTTTTGAGCCACAATTTAAACGTATTTTATTTTGGTTAATGCATGGTGATTTGATAAAAAAACGAACTATCGGACTTTCATTTTTAGATTCAAATAAAAAAGAGATTAAAGCATGGATTGAGAAAAATTATCCAAAATGGAGTATAAAAGAGTGCGATAGTCATAATCCTGATTTTACTACGTGTTATAACAACGTTGACTTGATACTAACAGGACGTGAAGCAGATAATAAAAATGTTCAAAGTATAGTAGAAGCATTACAGAAGGCTACCACATCAGGTATCCCAATTTTATATTTTCATACTAATACCGAACAGCTTAATAAAATATCTGCACATATTGCCAATGAATTAGGATTTACTTTTGTCTATCTTGGCAACTACTGGAAAAGAGACAAGGCAGATTGGAACAATTATGAATCAATGAAAGATGGTATTGGTCTTGATTTGATTGAAACTTTATTAAAAAATATTCAAAAGAAATCTTATAGTTTTGATTGGGAAAAATGTGCTAAAAAGGGTATTAGAATGTCGTGTGCACAAGTGCCTGGTGTGCCAAAATTTGAAGCTGCTTTACGAAATCTAAAACACATACTTGGTAGTCTAGATAGAAAAAAAATAGATATATTCTCTTCTTCAAAATACAGATTGCAAAAGCTTTTAATCCTACTTGGTGATAAATTTCGTGAATCTGTAACATATCCTATGGATAAAATAAAAACAGATGATACAGAATTTATAAAATCATTTTATGCAGATAATGCTGTGTATAATTATCGCAAAATTAATCCAACCCAACCAGATATGGGTAACTTTTCACGTAGTGATTTTTCAAATATTACACCTATCACAAAAACAATTCAAATGACCTCTAGAATACATTTTTGTGCAGCAGGGCTCTATGCTTTGCCTGGAAAAACAATGAAAATTACACGAAATGACCACTCGGATTTAACTGTAAAAGTGTTTATTAATTCTCTACGTTCAACGGCAACGCATGAATATGCTACCAATAGCTATAATAGACCAAAATATTTACAAACAGAGCATTATGTAATAGAGCCTGGTGAGAGTATTATGCTCACTTCTGCTTATGGCGGACCTATACAGTTAGAGTTTTCTAAAAATGATTTAGCTGTAAATATAAAGTTTGAACAAGTAGGAGAACATCCTTATTGGGAAAGTACAGCAGACAATGATTCTTTTAAGAAAAAATTAGAAGCAAATGAATATGATTGGGCAGAGATAGCTACCGCAGGATTCACAATACACTCTAAAATAGATAAGATGAAAGAGTCTATCTCGGATCCAAAATGGGGTGGCACAGCAGAAGGTTTAGCCAAAGCAGTGGTTCAATACACATCTAATTATCCTCATGTTTTATCGGGTGTTAAAGGAAAAGGTGTAGATGTCGTGCCAGAGATACATGATTGGGCTGAGGAGCGTGGCATCACAATAGCTACAATAGATTTAATGAAACATATGAATGCAGATCAGGCAACATGTGGGTATGGTTGTTCAGGAAATCCTTATGATGCATATTGGGAATTTGGTCCTATAAGACATGGCGATATCCATGAAATGGGTCACAGTATGCAAATGATGAGATTTGATGGTTTCCCAAATCATGCAGCGACAAACACATTTTCATATTATACAAAATCTAGATATTTTGAAAATACAGGCGAAGATCCTGATTGTCAAGGATTACCCTTCAAAACATTCTTTCAGAAGGTGCAATCTGCTGTAGGCAAGAGTGATGTAACAGCATATTTAAAAACACATTTATGGGACAAAGCATCATTGGGTGATAGGTATTTGCTTAAAATAGAAGCTATGATGCATGCTCAAAAATTAGGAAAAGTTAAAAATGGTTGGCATGTTTTAGCTAGAGTGCATATGTTACAACGTGAGATGCGTCGTGCAAAAAAAGATTGGGAAACACGTAAGACTGCTGTTGGATTTTCAACCTATAGTTTAAATGAAATAAATAAAATAGGACACAATGACTGGTTGGTTGTTGCTTACTCTTATGTAGCACAAGTAGATTTTCGAGATTATTTTGATATGGTAGGTATTCCTTATAGCAAGAAGGCTAGAGAACAGATAGCTACATTTGGCTTTGAAAAAGCGCTTAAAACACTTTTTGTATCAACAAATACAGGGTATTGTAAAGAAGATAAATATGGACGTTTACTTGACAAGTCAACACTTCCTATTGATGGGACAACAAGTTTTACTTATTAGCATAGTAAGAAAAGATAAGGCTTACTAAAGTTTGATTGGCTAGAATAACATAAAATTAAATACAAAGGAATAATAATGGCAATTGAAGCACAAAATAGTGTTGTGGGCATTGAATATGAAGTAAAAGAAGCAGGTACAACGGAAGTTGTAGATAGCAACAAAGGTGGTCAACCATTAGAGTTTATTATGGGGAAAGGTCAAATTATTCCTGGCTTAGAAAATGCGCTTGTTGGGATGAATGAGGGTGAAAGTGCTGATATTAACGTAAATGCTACAGATGCCTATGGAGAAGTAAATCCAGAAGCAATGCAAACATTACCAAGAGATCAATTTGAAGGTGTTGATCTTGTAGAAGGTATGACACTTTATGGTCAAGGTGAAGATGGTCAAACAGTACAAGTAACAGTAAAATCATTTGATGATAACGAAGTTCAAGTAGATTTCAATCACCCACTTGCTGGAAAAGATTTGATGTTTTCTGTGACAGTATTAAGTAATAGAGAAGCAACACCTGAAGAGATTACAACGGGTGTTGTAGGTGGAATTGCTGAAGGTGAATCATGTGGAACAGGATGTGGTTGTCACTAATTCTTACAGCATTTTAGACTATGAGGCACTATCTTTTGTATAAAAGATAGTTGCTACATTACATAGCTATTTCTATACCTACCTCTTCCCCCATCAACTTTTTAAAAACCTATTTTTTGCAAAAAGTACAATAGCCACAAACATAGCAATCATTGAGACGATTAAAAATAACGTTTGTATGCCATAAATAGATACA
>QNZW01000029.1 GCA_003978375.1 Sulfurovum sp. | reverse complement strand
AGTTATACCAACTAAATCTTAAATTAGATTGAAAAAAATAGATTTTAAATATATAAGAGTCAATTTATCCTATTCAAAGAATGAATAAAGGATTGCTTTAGTATAATTCGTTACTATTAGTTACACTATGGACACGACTTTAAAGAGGAAACATTTTGTCAAATACAACTTTAATACTTCTTGGTGCTGGGGATTCTACAAGATTTAACCTTACTATGAAAAAACAGTGGATCTATACAAAAGATGTTCCTCTATGGCTATATGTAGCAGAGCATTTTGAGAAAAGTGCTCATTTTGAAGAGATTATTATTGTCTCATCAGCCCAAGAGATAGCTATGATGAAAAATTTTGCTTCTTATACCTATATAGAAGGTGGAGATAGTAGACAGGTTTCACTCTCTAATGCATTGCTTCATGTGCAAACAAAATATGTGCTTGTCTCAGATATTGCAAGATGTTGTGTACCCCAGAAGATGATTGAGCGTATATTAAAAGCAAAAGATAAAGCTTCTTGTATCGTGCCTGTTTTAGCTATGGCAGATACACTTTACTTGGAAGATAAACCCATAGACAGAGAAAAAGTTAAAATCATTCAAACACCCCAACTTTCACAGACGAAACTACTCCAAAAAGCATTACAAACTGAAACACTTTTTACAGATGACTCTTCAGCTATTGCTTCTTTAGGTGAAAAAATATATTTTGTTGAGGGTTCATCTCAAGCACATAAGCTTACAACTGTAGAAGATTTACAAAAAGTAACCTGTCTTGAAGCACCTTCAAATAGAACATTGACAGGTTTTGGGATAGATACCCATCCTTTCCAAAAAGATAAAAAAATGTTTTTGTGTGGTGTGCATATAGAAAATATAAAGTATGGTTTTAAAGCACACAGTGATGGTGATGTGGCTATTCATGCATTGATAGATGCTTTGCTTGGTGCTGCGGGTATGGGTGATATTGGTGAATTTTATCCTGACACAGAGGCTACGTATGCAGGAGTTGATTCTAAAATTCTCCTAAGGGAAACTGTAAATCGTATCTATGCTTTTGGGTATACCATTGGAAATATCGACATGACCATTATGGCAGAAGCACCCAAAATTGCTCCCTATAAAGCATTGATGAGGGAAACATTATCGTCTTTATTAGGTATTCGTAAACATAGCATTAACATCAAAGCCACGACTTCTGAAAAGCTTGGTTTTATAGGTCGCAAAGAGGGTGTAACGGTACATACCATAGCAAATTTAACTTATACAAACTGGAAAAAAATATGAAAATTATCATTATTGAAAATGAACTTTACTTGGCACAAAGTATTGCCTCAAAACTGAATGAAAATGGTTTCAATACTGAAATCTTTAGTTCTACCAAAGAGGCGATAAAAAGTAAAGGAGATGTCTACCTACTCTCAACCAATCTCCCCGGACAAGATACCACACCACTTATTAAAGCACATCAAGATAAAATTATTATTTTGATGGTCAATTATATCAACAATGATACCGTCAGCCAACCACTTAAAATGGGTGCAAAAGATTATATTGTTAAACCTTTTATGATAGAAGAACTTTTACGTAAAATAGAACATTACCAAGAGTATCAACAGCTTAAAAAACGTACAGAACTTTACCAAGAGTATATGGCTAACCTTTTGAAAGATATTAAGACAGATGCGTGTATAGAGAAAATATCGCCTCCTTTGGTGATAGAAACAAACTATCAAAGACTTGTCGATAAAATAGCTTTTGAATATGCACAGGCCAATGACAAACTGCTTGTTTTTGTCCCCTTAACAGAAAAAGGCTGGAAAGAAAAAATCATACGAAGTAGCACTGATTCACTGCTTTATATTACAGAAATTCATGTGCTTAAAAAATCAGATAGAGAGTCTCTTTTAGAGATGCTTAAGGAGTATAATTTTATACTATGTAAAACTTCTGAACTAGAGTGTGAATTTGAAACCATTACATTAAATACAGATTCAAAACTCTATGACCAGAATGAGATTTTAACCATTGATGATTATGTAAAATTTATTGTCAATAATTTTCAATACAAATTTCCAGATACCGAACTTTCTAAAAAGTTGGGAATTTCTAGAAAAAGCTTATGGGAAAAAAGAAAAAAATATGAACTCTTTAAAAAGAAGTAATACATGAGCAATACAAAATCACTTTATATAGACACAGAAGCACTTTCTACATTGGCTTTAGTACAAGCAGGGCTTATTGCTCCTGTGACAAAACTAATGAATGAAAAAGAGGCGAAAGAGGTAGATGAAACAAGATTTTACAAAGGTGTACCGTTCCCTTTTGCTTTTCTACTCGCACCCATAGGTAAGCAAAATGAAAAAGTACTCAAAGGTTTAAAAAAAGGTGAGATTGTAACCTTGCTAAATGAAGGGAAAAAAGTAGGCGAACTTACTGTAGATGAAACTTTTGCTATAGACCCTAAACAACGTCTTGTAAACATTTATGGTACATCTGATGTGTCACATCCTGGTGTTAAAAATACAACTATAAGATTGGGGAAAATAGCTGTCTCAGGAGAGTATTTTGTTAATTATCCTCTACTTGAAGACAATAAAAAACGTATTAAAACTATGATTAAAGAGACCAAAGCACATTTTGTCTCTTCTTTGATGTTGGCGGGTAATCCTTTTAACCGTGCACACGAACGTATGATTCGCCAAGCCATTTCTGATTCTGATTTGCTTATTATTTTTTTACGTAAGCCATTTACTACTGAGGGATTACGGTATGATATTAGATACAATGCCTTAATCACATTTATTGATAATTTTTTACCTAAAAACAAAGTGCTTGTCATCCCTTTTGAAAATACTTATATTTTTGCAGGGTATAACGAACTTATTCTTGATGCACTTTTAGCAAAAAATTATGGTTGTGACCAACTTATTGTGGGTAAAAATCATGGAGGATTAGGACTTTATTATGATAAAAATAGACTCTCTTCTATTTTTGACCATTGTAAAGATATCGATATAAGTATTGAAACAGTAGATGAATATGTCTATTGTGATACATGTAGAATACTAGTAAGTACACAAACTTGTCCTCATGGGCAACACCACCATGTACGTTATCATTCAGAGTCTATTATGAAACTGATACAATCAGGACTCATCCCTCCTTCTATTTTGGTAAGAAAAGAAGTCTCTGCCAATATTTTAGCTGCTTTATTTCCTGAAAGATTTAAAAACCTACAAGAGATGCATCACTCTCTCATGCCAGGCTCAGGACTGCTTGAGCAACAAGGTGAAGAGGAGTTTTATTTAAAGCTCATAGCACTGTATCAAACCTCGTCTCTTACATAAAAAAAAGGAGCATATCTTATGACTGTACAAAAATTTTTTCTCACCTTTGGTGGTACAGGGCTTAGTCCTAAAGCACCAGGTACGGTAGGCTCTTTTGCCTCTTTGCTTGTGGGGCTTGTTGTCTTGCATTATTTTGGTATGCAAACACTTTTTATGCTTACTTTTGCTGTTACTATTATAGGTATTTTCGAGATAACAAAATATGAAAAAGCCACAGGAACCCATGACCAACAACAGATTGTCATTGATGAAACATCAGGTATGTGGATATCACTAATGATAGCATACTCTACAGCGATTACTTTGGATTATCCTTATGTAGATTTACTTGCTATTGTTTTGAGTTTTCTTACTTTTCGTCTTTTTGATATTTGGAAACCTTCAACCATTGGCTGGATAGATAGAGAGCTTAAAGGAGGGTTTGGGGTGATGCTTGATGATGTCTTAGCTGGTATTGCTGGAGGGTTTTTAAGTACACTCATTTTAATGGGTATTGGAAAATTAGTTTAAGCCATGGGTATTGACATAAAAACCATTGTAATAGGATTACTGTTGATGGGAATATTATTTATGATTTCTCGATCAAAACTTCCACACGGTGATGCAAAAAATAGAGTAATAAGGGTACACAGTAAGATGCCATCTTCGATAACAAAAAAAAATAAAACCATACAAAATAGTCTCATTGATTTAGCTACGAGTAAAATAGGAAGTCCTTATGTTTATGCAAAAACGGGTCCAGATAGTTTTGATTGTTCAGGGTTTGTCTATTATCTGTTTTCTCAACATAATATCATTATACCACGTACTTCATTGGCACAATCAAAAATAGGAAAAAAACTCACACGCGAAGCATTGCAAAAGGGGGATATACTCTTTTTTGATACCAGTGGAAAAGGACATATTAACCATAGTGGTGTGTATATTGGAGAAGATCGTTTTATTCATGCCAGTTCAGGAAAAGCCAAAAGTGTCACTATTTCAAGTTTGAATGCATGGTATAAAGATAAATTTAGATGGGGCATTCGAAAGATGCCTTAATTAAAAAACGATTTGTCCATCGTTTTGCATTCTTTTAATAATACCCTTTGCCAGAGTATGACCTTGATACGCAGCTTTTCTACACCATTGTATTGCTTTTTCTTTGTCTTCTGTACATCCTAGCCCCATGTCGTATAAAGCACCTAGGTTAAACTGTGCTTTTGCATTGTTGGCTTGGGCGGCTTTGTTGAAAAGTATAAATGCTTTTTTATAGTCTTGATGTACGCCTCGACCCTCTTTGTACATAGCACCAAGATTATTAAATGCATCTATATTTCCTCGTTTGGCAGCCTCTTCATACCAAAAGGCTGCTTCACTTTCATTTTTTTCACATCCTTCACCATTTTCTAGCATAAGTGCTATTTCAAATTGCGCCAAAGGTACTTCTCTTGTGGCTGCTTCTAAGTAGTATTCAAATGCTTTTTTTGTATCTTGCGTGACACCATAGCCTTTAAAGAAAAGAAAGCCCAAATAGTAATAAGATGTAGGCTCTTTTTGTGATGCCAATGTTGTGTAGAGTGTGAAAGCTTTATCATATTCTTTAGCCAGTAGGGCATTATAAGCTTCTTGTATCATTTTATTTTTCCTGTGAGTCTATCAATTTTTTTAGAGTCTCTTTAATGAGTGCCTCATATGCTTTGAGTGCTTCTGCATCTACCTCTTTGCCAGAACGAAACAACTTATGGTATTTTTCTAAAGATTTTTTCAAATCATCATCAAGCCATTTGTCCTTAAATGTACTATCCATATTGATATGTATCATTTCTCTTTTTGCATGAGATTTGTGTGATATAACAGAAGTATAGTAGAGGTTACGTCCTAGCAAAATATAGGGAAAATTTCGATTTTCCATAGGACCCATTTGTAGAAAACGTTTACCTAAATTTTGTCCTAAGACTTTAATCTCTGAGAGCTCATCAAAACCAAAATATGCACCGACTCCTCCAACTACAGCACCAATAGCACCTCCAAGTAAAAGTGTATGCCCAGCAAAGAGTAAGTCTATCCCTGCACCTGTCACTGCACCACTTGTTATCCCTGTAATCATCATCTCTTTACGCGTAAGCCCAAAAATAGAAGCCGTCTCTTCAGAAAAAAGATCCATCCCATCAAAGGTTAATATATTCTCTTCTATTTCAAGATGATCATGGTTCCATATATGTTCAATTTTTTCTTGGGTGCGCTTTTCAAAACCTCGAAGTTTTTCTTTATAGTTTTTTTCTATTTTTTTTCTGTCTTCTTCTGAGGCTTCTTCGGTATTGAACTTTAGTTTGTCTACAAAAGTTAAGGACTCATACACCAACCTAGTGATAAGATAAGCTGATTTGTCAATCATCTGATCATAATAAGACTCAAGAAGTTTTATGGAACTTTTTACTGGGGCTATCCACTCCTCTTTTAACTGTGCCATACTCTCTAAGATACTGATATGTTGTGCTTTATCTACTTGCATAGGATTAAAGGTACGTACCATTTTAAAATACTGTTCTAGTGCTTTTTTCCACTCTTTGGAATAATCACTCTCTCCAATTTTATTGATCAGTGCCATAGAAGGCTGTCCTGTCCAACGCAATACTTCCATTTCTGCTTCATACTCTTTTCCATAAGGTTTAGAAGCATCCACAACATAAATAATCCCCGCACCATTCATGATAGGTTCAAGAAGTTCTATCTCATCGCGAAAGCGTTCATCTTCTTTGTGGGTATCGATAAATGCTTGAACTACCTCTTGTTTTTTGTCTGCACTTACTTCATGTGCTTCCAGCCATGCAAGTACCCTTCTTGCTCTTTGAAACCCTGGAGTATCAAAAAGTTCATAGACTATTTTACCATCTACACTCAAAGGAAAAGATCGTTTTTTGGTGGTGGTGCCTGGTGTGTCAGATATTTGTACAGAGTCATCCATGGATAAAGCAGAAACAATAGAGCTTTTTCCTTTATTTGGATGTCCTACTACAGCAAATTTTGGATGCGAATGTGTATGGTTTGACATACTATATTATCTCCTTCAAAAACTTTATCTTTTTAACCATACTTTTGGTTCATGTAGTTGAGAAAGCTTTCTATCCCACACATCTACGGCACTTGTATCTATTTTATAATTATTTTTAGCCGTACCGACAGGCACAACGATAATTTTATCTACTTTAAGACTAAGCTCTTTGATATAATCAATAAAATCCATTGTAGGAGGTTCCCATCCTTTAACAAAAAAAAGCACTTCTCCATGACTTTTGGCAAGTATCTCATTATCTTCTTCTAAACTTTTAGATCCTCCCACTTCAAAAAATTCAGGGGTTATGATTTGCATACTGTCATTAAGCACGACTAAATTTTCTTTGCCAATGGCCCATCCTTGCACCATATCATATGAGGCATCTAAAGTATGCACAAGTTGTTCATAATTTTCCTTTGATGGAACAAATACTGATTCTTCGTTGTTTGCATGCGTGCGAATGATTGGTTCATTCATCTCTCTAAGAAGTTTTGTAGCTCCTGGAAGTGTCAAAGTTGATTTTTCAATGGCTCTGTTGAGACCAAAATTAGCCAATAAAAACAGCAAAAAACGTAAAAATATAGCATAAAAAAATGTTGCACAGGCTAAAAATTTCCACCACTCTCCAAGCTCGGAAGCATTGTCTATCATCGTTTTGCTTAGGCTGTCACCTAGTCTAAAATATTGGCTATGTTTTATAAGCTCAATAGATGGTACGGCATCAGGAAATAATTCTCTCCACGGTAGGGCTAATGTGTTTAGAAATGCATGAAATGCTTCTGGTGTAATATGTAGGGTTGTACTCCAAGCAAAAGCAATATCTTTTGTCACTACTATGCTTATTAAAGCTATGAAGAGTCCTAAAGAAAAAAGTAAAGCAAGTATTTGAGAACGTTTAATCATAATCCAATTTAAAAGCAAAGGATTTATTTTTAGCTCTTTGATATCTTTTTGTGTTTGGTTGGGCAACAAAGAGAAGATCTTTTCCATCCAAAATGCAGGAGAAATATGTACAAGTAAACTACGATTACGCTTTGTGCGCATCATGGCAATCAAAGTTAAAAACATAGTCAATAAAGGGAAAAAGACAACCATTGCGATAAAATAAATCACATTGACTGGTTCATGCCCACTGTAAGAGAGTAGGGCAAGTCCAGAAAGTACCCCCAATATAAATGCCAAGACACCTAAAATGAGCGTAGTACCATAAAGATATGATGAAAATCTTTCACCCAATGAAGGCTGAGGTAATGTACTTACATAGCTATCCTCCCATGCCATAAGTGCTTTTACTGGTTTTTGTTTCAGTGCTTGATGAGACAAACCAAAAGCACGATTTTCTTCATGTGTAGTTGGAGGATTTTCCAATAGTGCAAAAAGATTAAGATAAGATTTTAAATCCATCTACTACTCATCTTCAGAACAGCCATAAATAATACATCTTAAATGCTCTTTATAGGCTTCATCATCATAGCTATCTACCCGTGCTACACCCTCTTCATAGGCTGTTTTTGCCACAGCTGATGCTACCCAGATAAGTGCTTCTTTGTTAAAAGGCAAAGGGATTATATGCTCTTTTCCATAGGTTATATTTTCATTATGATAAGCGGCTTTTACGTAGTAGGGTATGGGCTCTTTGGCTAAAGATGCCAGTGCTTTAGCTGCTGCCATTTTCATCCCTTCTGTTATTTTTTTTGCACGGACATCTAATGCTCCTCTAAAAATAAAAGGAAAACCCAATACATTGTTGGTCTGATTGGGATAGTCTGAACGTCCTGTAGCGATGATGGCATCACTTCGTACTTCCATAATTTCTTCTGGTAATATCTCTGGTGTAGGATTTGCCAATGCAAATATAACAGGCTCAGGTGCCATTTTGGCTACCATCTCTTTGCTGAGTGCTCCTGCAACCGAGAGCCCTAAAAACATATCGGCATCTTCAATGGCTTCATAAAGTCTATTTGCCGCAGTTTCTACAACAAATTCCATTTTATATTTGTTGAGGTCAGTTCTATTGGTATTGATTACGCCTTTTGAATCACACATGATAATATGTCTTACTCCTAAAGCTTTATACATTCTAGCACACGAAATACCTGCAGCACCTGCTCCATTGATGACAATTTTTATTTCATCGACTTTTTTCCCTGTAAGTTCCAATACATTCATCAATCCAGCTGTTGTAATAATCGCTGTACCATGTTGGTCATCATGAAATACAGGAATATCTAGCTCTTCTTTAAGTATACGTTCTATCTCAAAACACCGTGGTGCAGAAATATCTTCGAGATTTATGCCTCCAAAAGTAGGAGAAATGGCCTTACACGTAGCGACTATTTCTTCTACAGAATGTACATTTAGTTCAATATCAAAAGCATCTACATTTGCAAATTTTTTAAAAAGGACTGCTTTGCCTTCCATCACTGGTTTTGAAGCTTCTGGACCAATGTCCCCAAGCCCAAGCACTGCTGTACCATCTGAAACGACTGCTACTAGATTGGCACGATTGGTATACTCAAAAGAGAGATTTTCATCTTTTGCTATCTCCAAACAAGGAATGGCTACACCTGGTGTATAGGCTAAGGAAAGTTCATATTGTGAATCACATGGTTTGGTGAGGTCTATACCTATCTTTCCATTTTCATGATACTGAAGTGCTTTTTCTTTGGTGATATCTGACATTATAGTTGCCTTACAGTTTAAGTTAAAATATTATACTGCAAATAAGTTGAGGAATATATTGGAGGAGCTATAAAATGCCTAATCATTGTAGGCATTTTGATAAAAAATTATTTTTTAGTTGTATTCATTGCTGACATAATTGTATGCAGTGTAACACCAACGAATATAATACTAAATATTGTAATTTTATTCAATTTATCTATCACAATTTTTCCTTTCCCTTTAATGAATTTTTGTGCACGGTGGAAGTATAGCAAAAGAGTATTACCTAAGCATTACCCTCTTGCATGAAGAGAGAGTTAATCTATCTCTACTAGGGCATCTTGGAGTTCGTTGATGTCATCATCAGGACGTGGAATATAGTTTTTCAAAAGGTCACCACAAGCATATATAGCTTCTACAAATCCTGCTTCAATTTGATTGTTCTTGATGTGGGTTGTAAAGTGATCAATAATAGTATCCCATTTTTCTTGGGGTACAATGTCACTAATCCCTTTGTCTGCCATAATTTCAACATAGTGTTCTGATACAGAGACAAAAAGCATAATACCAGTATGGTGTCTTGTTAGGTGTACGCCACACTCAATAAATTGTTCACAAGCATTTTTATGGGCACAAGAATGTCCCATATTTTTGGGCAATAACCAAAATTTAA
>QNZW01000049.1 GCA_003978375.1 Sulfurovum sp. | reverse complement strand
ATATGGATGGCAGTTTTGTTAAAAACGATGGTGTAGATACGGATGCATTTACTTTGGGTGTAATCTATAGATTTTAACCTTTCTTTATATGCTCCTTTTTAGGAGCTATCTCTCCCCCTCTATTTATATTTTATATCATTTCTATACGTTATATAGACTATAATGATTGGTGGGAACATTTTTTAATATTTAAGGAATACTATGCATAAAGCGTTGGACTTAGAAGAAGACGAAATAGACTTAAAAGAGATTTTTAAAACACTAGACAAATATAAAAAAAGTATACTCTTCTTCACACTGTTGTTTACTGCATTTGCTGCGATATATGCATATATCAGTCCCAACATTTATAGGGCTACCACAACCATAGAAACGGATGACAAAAAACAACAAAGTTTGTCCAAAGATGATATGCTGTCAATGGCTATGGGTATGGGTGGTACCAATATTAGTTCAGAAATAGAAATTATCAAATCTAGGCATCTTATCGGTAAAGCACTCAAAGAGGTCGACTTGGAGCATCGCTATTATGCCAAATATCATTTTAAAGAGACAGAGCTTTATGACGCCTCGCCTTTTGAGGTTATCCTCATCTCTGGGAAAAATGTCTCTTTTACTATTTATCCTATCAACAAACAGTACTACAGGCTAGAAGCAAAAGGAGAAGACCCACGTACTTTAGAAAAATGGGAAATCTCTAAACTCTATGCCTACGGAAAATCTGTCGACGAAAAACATTTTGATTTTACGCTTTATCTCAAGAAAAATCGTACATTAGATCCAAAGAAAGTGTATCGTTTTGTTATACTCGATAAAAATAAAGCTATCGATGAAGTACAAAAAAATCTTTCTGTTACACAAGCAAACAAACAAGCAGATATTCTTAAAATAGACTACGATGATCCTGTTGCTTTAAGGGCACAACAATTTGCCAATGCCTTGGCAAATGCCTACCTTATGCAAGAGATAGAACAAAAAACCAAAGAAGCCAGTATGATTCTTTCGTTTATTGATGATCAGCTCGCAGGCATCAATGGCAATCTAAAAAATTCTGAAAATAAGCTAGAGACTTTCAAAAAAAATAGTAATATGGTCAGCCTAGGTAGTAAAGCAGAAGATGTTGTCTCAAAAATGAGTGAGTATGAAAGTAAACTTGCAGAAGCGAGTATAGAAGAGCAGATGCTAGATACCCTCTACGCACAAATAAAAAAAGGCTCAAACATAGAAAGTATCTCAGCAGCAGGGCTTGATCTCTCAACCACAGGTGTACCTCAACTGATACAAAAACTGCAAGAAGCTGTACTCAAACGTAAAATCTTACGTGCAGATTATACCCCTGCACACCCTGAAGTACGTAAACTTACCAACAGTATTGCACAAACCAAAAAGGTCATTGCAAGTACCATCAAAACACTCAAACTTCGTGCAAGCAAACGTAAAGCCTTGCTTAAAAAAACCATCAAAGAGTATGAAGGATTGATGGAAGCACTCCCTGAAAAAGAGAAAGTTTTTGCAGGATTAAAGCGTAAATTTGTTGTCAATGAAAAAATCTATTCTTACTTGCTAGAAAAACGTGCCACCACAGCCATAGCCAAAGCCTCTACAGTAAACAAAAGTCAAATCGTTGACACGGCCTTGCTTCCAGAGAAACCTATTAAACCCAAAAGAAAGCTTATTGTACTTGTTGGCTTTACACTAGGATTACTTTTTGGCATACTGATGGCATTTTTAAGAGAATATATGGACGACGATATTAAAGAAGAAGAGGATATTCGAAGACGTACAGAACTCCCTCTTTTAGGGAGTATACCCCATATTGTCAAAAACGAAAAGAGTATTAAGGTTATGGATGCTCCTAAATCTGTTGTTTCTGAAGCATTTAG
This sequence comes from Sulfurovum sp., assembly GCA_003978375.1. GTDB lineage: Bacteria > Campylobacterota > Campylobacteria > Campylobacterales > Sulfurovaceae > Sulfurovum. The sequence goes on along the minus strand of QNZW01000049.1, from coordinate 7,955 downwards.
GGCCCTGCGCACCAACTTACAGTTTATGGTTCCTGAGAAAAAAGGTATCATTATCTCTATCACTTCTACCATAGCAGGTGAAGGTAAAACTACCGTAGCGGCCAATCTTGCAGCCATTATTAGTCTCACAGGGAAGAGAACGATTATTCTTAACCTTGACATGCGTAAACCAACACTGCATACAAAGTTTGACCTACCAAATACCAAAGGAACAAGTACGCTACTTAGTGGTAATGCCTTTCTTGATGAAGTCATACAACATAGCAAATATGACAATTTAGATGTCATTGCCTCCGGTCCTATTCCTCCAAACCCAAGCGAATTGATAGGAAATGAAAACTTGACAGCGATGATTGATGAACTCAAAACACGTTATGATGTCATCATCTTAGATACCCCTCCTGTAGGATTGGTTTCGGACGCTGTACGTTTAATGAAACTTTCAGATGTCTCTTTATATGCGATACGTGCTGATGTAAGTAAAAAAGGCTACTTGGCAGATATTGAGCGTATGGCAGAAAAATATCAAGTAAAAGGTTTAAGCCTTTTGCTTAATGGCGTCAAGGCTACCAGACGTGGATATGGATATGGCTATGGCTATGGATACGGCTACTATGAAGAGGGATAAATAATGTTTGGTTTTTTAAAACATAAAAAAAATAATGCTGTTGCACATATTCCTAAACTAGAAGTAGACTTGCATTCACACCTCATCCCAGGTATAGATGACGGATGCAGAGATATGCAAGAGAGCCTTACACTGCTCCAGGCATTTGAATCTTTAGGATACAAAAAAGTCATTACCACGCCACATATTATGTTTGACACCTACAAAAATACAAGAAGTGCCATATTAAGAGGGCTAGATACATTAAGAACAGAAGCCCAAAACAGAGGAATTACGATGCAGATAGAAGCAGCTTCGGAATACTACTTAGATGAAGGGTTTTTATCGCTTATTAAAACCAATGAATTGCTCTTAATCGACAACACTTATGTGCTTTTTGAAACCTCATATATGCATAGACCAGTCCAACTAGAAGAGATTATTTTCGAAATCAAAGCATCTGGTCACACACCTCTTTTGGCTCATCCTGAAAGGTATCGTTATATCAAGGACCCTCAATTAGAATACAATGCACTCAAAAATTTGGGTGTAAAATTTCAAATAAATCTAAATGCCTTAAATGGACATTATGGACGACAAGCACAAAAAAATGCACACTTTCTAAGTACTCAAGGCATGATAGACTTTCTTGGATCAGATGCCCACTCTATCAAGCAAGTACAAAACCTCTCAAAGGTATTTGAAAGCCAAGCATACCAGGAAATATACAAATACAACACGATTGGCAATAATGCATTGCTATAATTAAACACAGAAATGGTATAATCAATACAAACAAGTTATAAAAGGGAAATATAATGCGTAAATCCATAAAATTTTTATTGTTAAAAACGATACTTTTGGGAAGTATTCTTTTATGCACGGGCTGTACAACAAAATCAGACTATGAGCTTTTCCAAACCGATGCAAATGCCACACAACCAACAACTAAACATACCATGCGAAGTATAGAGTATCGGATCTTGCCTCAAGATAGATTAGATGTTGTTTTATACAAAGACCCTGGACAAAACAGCATGATTGCCACCGAAGATTTAGGACAAAGTGTCAACAGAAAAGGTGTCTTGGTCAATACCGCTGGGTACATTGCATTGCCACTCATAGGAAAAATAAAAGTTGCAGGATTGACGCAATCACAAGCGGCAAAACGTATCACAGCACAGTATAAAAAATATATCAATACACCATCGGTTTACCTAGAGGTCCTAAACAAAAGACTATTTGTTATCGGTGAAGTAAAAAAACCTGGTGTTGTGAAAATAGATAAAGAGAAAATGACACTTTTTGAGGCACTTGCTTTTGCAGGGGACTTAACAGATTCTGCGGTAAGAGATCACATCGTTATTCTCTCTGCTAACCCATCAGGACAAGGGATGAATATCAGAAGTGTTGACTTAACTCATTTTGCCAATATGGACTATAGTAGCATGATGCTCAGACCAAATGATATTGTCTATGTACAACCAAATAGCTGGAAAGCCTTTAAAGTGGCTGCTGGTGATTATGGAAGCATCTTTCAAGCAGTCACAACTGCCCTTCAACCATTTGCTAATATAAAATATTTAACCAAATAGATATACAAATAGACCTCTCTTGCCAATCTATACTTGCTTGGCAAGAGAAATATCTCTTACTTCTTCTTTATTTTTTTATGACATTTGACTGTACCAACTATATTTTGACGAAAAAAGTATCTTAAAGCTTGACTTTAATCATCAAAAAGGATATGATTCTCAAAATGTTAAAGGAACGTTATGATATATGCGTATATGCGGCAAACCCCTAACTTAGAAAATCTTGCCACACAAAAAAATAATATTTTAACCTTTTCTTATCAAAAAAATATGAATATCGAAAAAGAAGTTGTAGAATACGCGACAAAAGATCTTGTGATTGAAGAGCGAAAAGAGTTTGAAAATTTTTTAGAATCCTTACATGAGAACAAATATACCGTAGTGGTTTCTTCTTTGTCTGTATTGAGCACACGGGTAGAGGAACTTGTAAAAATTATTCATTGTATGCTAAGCCATCATGTAGACTTGTGGGTGTGTGATACCCCTTTATTGATAAATGAACAAAGCAGTATCGTAGATATCTTTCCACGTCTTGATCAACTACGCAAAAAACCCAAAGAAAAAATACACATAGGCAGACCCAAAGGCAGCAAATCAAGTTCTAAGTTTGACAAATATCATCATGAAATCATGACACTACTCTCTGACAATCAAAGTGTCAGTGCCATCGCTAGAGAATTGGACGTGAGCCGATCTTCTTTAAAAGATTATATAGAATCTAGAGCATTAAAAACATTGGTTACAAGTATTGGCGACGTTGCCGAAGTCTTAGAAGATAAAAAAACAGACAACATTGTCCTCATCTGTCCTTTTAAAGCAGATAAATTAAATAAAACAAAGGTTAAATAGTATGAAATCAGCAACAGTAGAAACCCACAAACCCACAAAAAACAAAGCCAAAGAGTATTTAAAAGGCTGGGTGCCTTACCGTATAAAACGGTATTGGATGTATCTTCTTATTACCATCACTTCCTTGGTTTTACCTTGGATTACAATCAATGGTAATCATATTTTTTTACTTAGTTTTGATCAAAAAAAGCTACATCTAGCTGGAATTGCTTTTGATATGCAAGAGCTTTACTTGATGCCATTTTTACTGATGTTACTTTTTTTAGGTATTTTCGCTGTCACTGCAGTAGGGGGAAGAGCATGGTGTGGATGGGCTTGTCCTCAAACTATTTTTCGTGTGATTTTTAGAGATGGCATAGAGACAAAACTTTTAGGTCTACGCAAACGCATTAAAAACAAACAAAAAAATCCTGATATGTCCAAGAGAGAAAATCAAATCAAATATGTGATTGCTATTTTACTTTGGTCTATTTTGGCATTACTTGCTGCGGCTGATTTTTTATGGTATTTTGTACCCCCTGAAGACTTTTTTGCTTACTTAAATCATCCTTCTGAGCACATGGCATTGGTTTTCATATTTTTAGGCACGGCACTCTTTATCATCTTGGATGTGGTCTTTATCAAAGAAAACTTTTGTATCTATGTCTGTCCCTATAGCCGTGTACAATCTGTACTCTATGATGACGATACCATCATGGCAGTGTATGACCCTATCCGTGGGGGAGATATTTATGAGGGGAAAGGCTATGACAGACACAAAGAATTTAGTTCACAAAAAACACTTTTGCAAGCAGAGCCCAATGCAGAGTGTACCACATGTGAATCATGTGTGACTGTCTGCCCTACCCATATTGATATCCGTAAAGGATTGCAACTTGAGTGTATCAACTGTCTTGAGTGTGTCGATGCCTGTACCACAGTAATGGGTGCTTTGGGTAAGCCAAGTCTTGTACAATGGTCTTCAGAAAAAGAGACACTTAGACATGAGGGTAAAACCAACTATTTTAGAGGTAAAGTCATCGCCTATTTCACGGTACTTACTTTAGTGCTGGTAGCTCTGTTTATGATGGGAAGCAAAAAAGAACATATGCTTTTAGATATCAATAAAGGACAAAGACTTTACAAAACACTGCCAGGACAAGTCGTGCAAAATGACTACATCTTTATGTTTGCCAATACAGACTCCAAGGCACATACCTACTATTTTGAGATTGTAAACAATGATAAAATACATATTCAAAGACCCAAAAAAGCATTTAAACTCAATGCAGAAAAGAAAAAGAAAAAAGTGGTGGTTTTAGAAACGCATGATATATTGGTTAAAAATGAAAAAAAAGATGTTTCTATTCCTTTAACTATTAGGGCCTATGCTGTCGATGATAAAGAGAATATAAGTGTAGAGAGAAAAATTGTATTTTTCTATCCTCGTTTAGACTTAGTTAAAAAATAGAACCAACGATTATATAACAAAATAAGGGAGAAACTATGAAAAGAAAGATATTGATACTTGGTGGTGGATTTGCAGGTGTTGAAGCTGCTATTTACTTAAGAAAAAATAATTTAGATGTGACACTCATAAGTGATAGAGATTATTTTTATATTTACCCTACTTCTATTTGGATACCAACAGGTGAGGTAACCAAAGAGGATGTTTCTGTGCCCTTAAATGCATTGGCAAAAAAGCATGGATTTAAATACATTGTAGACCCTGTGACAGATTTTGATGCACAGCACAAAAAAGTGACTTTAGAAAGTCATCGCATTTTAGAAGGGTATGATTATATTGTCGTGGCATTAGGTCAAGACAAACTTTCTCACAAAGGAAAAGAACATTTTCTTTCTATTTGTGGCAAACCTGAAGAAGCAACCATGTTGCATGAAAAGCTAGATGCACTCATAGCCAAAGGTGAAGGCAAAATTGCTATGGGTTTTGGTGGCAACCCTAAAGATACTTCTGCCGTGCGTGGTGGTCCTGCCTTTGAAGTACTTTTCAATGTCAATACCTACTTGAAGAAAAAAGGTCTTAGAGATAAATTTGAACTCACTTTTTTTGCTCCTATGGAAAAACCTGGTCAAAAAATGGGAGACAAAGCACTGGTAATGATGGACAAAATGTTTAGTATGACAAACATCAACAAAAAAGTGGGTTCTAAAATCGTTGCTTTTGAAAAAGAGGGTATTCTCTTTGAAGATGGTGAAAAACTGATCTCTGATTTGACCATGTTTATTCCTGCAGGAAAAGGTCATTCTATATTAGAAACATCTGGTTTGCCTCTGAGTGATGCAGGTTTTGTGCTTACAAATGAATACAATGAGATAGAAGGCTTTGAAGGTATCTATGCCATTGGAGATTCTGCTTCACTTATGGGACCAGCATGGAGAGCCAAACAAGGTCATGTAGCAGAAGTCATGGCAAAAAATGTTGCTTATAATATTTTTAATGCCATGCAAAATAATGACGATAAACGTAGCTATATAGATCATCTCAACATTCTTTGTGTCATGGATACAGGCAATGGTGCTGCCTTTGTCTACAGAGATAACAATGGTGGTAAAATGATACCTATGCCTCTTGTGGGACACTGGATGAAAAAGACTTGGGGATGGTATTGTCGTTATTCAAAATTAGGGAAAATTCCTCGTATTCCAGGTATGTAAATAACATATTGCTAGAAAAGATTGAAACTTTTAGTAACAAAAGTATATAAAAATAACTTATTGATATGCTTTTCTTTTAATTAAGAGAGATTTTATCTCATTTGAGTCATAATGCATCTACCGACCTAAGAAAATAATAAAGAAAGCTTCCTGCCAAACTAAGGGAATAGAATGTTTTGCATAGCTTTTACTTTTAATGACGGTCAATTATAAATAAAAGGATTTTAATATGGCAACAGTAACATTTAAAAACGATATCGTATGTAACCTTGGTGGTACAGAAATAAATGTAGGCGATACAGCACCCGTAGTCACAGTTGTAAACTGTGACCCAATGCTTCAAGACGAACAAGTAGGTGGTGAAGGCAAAGTACAACTTGTTATCGCTGTACCTTCATTGGACACAGGTGTGTGTGATGCAGAGACAAGAAGATTTAACCAAGAAGCAGCCAATCTTGATGGTGTTGAAGTAATTACTGTCTCTATGGACTTACCATTTGCAGCAGCTAGATGGTGTGGTGCCGCAGACATTGACAACATTAAAGTATGTTCAGATTTTAGAAACAAAGACTTTGCCAATGCCTATGGTGTACTGCTTGCAGATGGTCCTTTGGCTGGTGTGACAGCTAGAGTTATCTTTGTTGTAGGCAAAGATGGGAAAATCACTTACAAACAAGTCGTTCCTGAAATTACACAAGAGCCTGATTATGAAGAGGCTATTGCCGCAGCAAAAGCAGCACAATAATCTTTTTTCAAAACCTTTTGGGTTTTGAAATATCTCTTATCTCTTCCTTTCTCTTTTTATTTCTTAAAAATTTTGTTACAATCTCGTATGTTTAATTATCCTAAAATAATTTTTTATGGGGCTTTTCTCTCTTTATCATTGTTTATGACTGCTTGTAGTGGTAAAGATACCCATGTAGTGAGTAACTATTATAATCTTGCAGAATGCAAAAAAGAGCTTTTAGAAGCCAATGACTATGCTGAAGAAGAGAGCGTTGATTTTATTATTGTTGAAAAAAAAGAACGCAAAATGTATCTGTACAAAAACAATCAAATACAAAGCACTCTTCCTATCTCTTTAGGTAAAAATCCACTAGGCACTAAAGAACAAGAGGGAGACAATAAAACACCAGAAGGTACCTTTTGGATTCATCGTAAACTCTGTTCTCCTAAATACTACCGCTCTTTATGTATCTCTTATCCTAGAGAAGAAGACAAACAAAAAGCGGCACAAAAAGGTGTAAGTCCAGGAAAAAATATTACCATACATGCACAACCTACTTGGAATGCAGATGGGCATGGAGACACCTACACTTTAGCAAATAATTGGACACAAGGATGTGTAGCAATCACCAATAATGACATGAAAAAACTATGGTACGCTGTGCGTGAAGGTGTACCCGTGATTATTAGATAAAGGAAGACGCATTCGTTACACACAAAAACAGATTGATAAGTTTAATCGCCAAAAATATATTACCGAACTTGAAAAAATGTCTAAAAATTTATTTCGTATGTTTCGAGATGACAAGACAACTGCTACCTCTTTTGTGATAAAATTCAAACAGCTTAAGCAAAAACTTGACAAAAAAGAAGAGGCGCATCTTGATTCAGAGTACCATCAAAAATTAAAGCAATATATGGCAAGACTCTACACACAAACGTGTGAAGCAGACTCCTTTACAGAAAAAGACTTTGCAGATATCAAAGAGGCAGAGATGTCTAATCTCAACCGACTTCAAAAGCTTAAAAATGCAACAAGCTACAAAAAAGATAAACATAAATCTCAAAAACAGAATGAAGACTGGGGTTAACTATAAGGAAAAAGTATGAAATTAAGTATGTTGAGTCTATGTATGGCTCTATTTTTAGGTGGGTGCTTAGAAGAACCTGTGCCTTGTGATGGCAAGTTTGATTTTTCTGCATATGACACAAAAGCGTGTCAAAAAGTGCTCTATAAAGGTGCAGAACTTAGTGGACCTCCTATTGATAGAATCATTGTCTATAAGAAAAAGAGAGAATTGTATGTCTATGCTCATGACGAACTTATAGACACCTTCCCTATCTCTTTGGGCAAAAATGCCGACAAAGGGCCTAAGGAAAAAGTGGGTGACTATAAAACACCTGAGGGGAACTACAAAATAGTAAGAAAAAAATGTGACAATAGACTATATCGATCACTTATGATCTCATACCCTAATGCTGAAGACAGAGCTGAGGCTAGGAAAAAAGGTCTCAATCCT
>QNZW01000155.1 GCA_003978375.1 Sulfurovum sp. | reverse complement strand
GATGATTGTAGGCATAGAAGGAACAGTAGAACGAAAAGATCCCACATTTGTGCATTTGAATGTCAATGGGCTTATTTATGAAGTGCATGTGTCTATTCATACATCCAATAGCATACAAGAAAATAAAATCAAACTTTTTGTGACACAAATTATTCGAGAAGATACCAATCTTCTTTTTGGATTTATAGATACTGATGAAAAAAAGATGTTTGATACGGTACTGAAAATTAATGGTGTAGGACCTAAAGTAGGGTTGGCCATTTGTTCCACATTTACACCAAGTACTTTTGCTAAAGTAGTGGCTTCTAAAGATGTGACAATGCTAAAACGTGTACCAGGCATAGGACCAAAAGCAGCGAGTCGTATTTTGGTAGAATTGGCAGATTTTATCGTGGATGGAGATGAGAGACAAAAAAGTACGGGAGCATTAGGTGAAGCAATAATGGCTTTAGAGAGTTTAGGATTCAAGACTGATGCTATACGTAAAGCATTGCAAGGATGCAGTGGTAATACGAGTACGTTAGTTAAAGAGGGATTAAAAAAATTACAAAGACTTTAGTGGTATATGATAATAAGGTATTACCATAAGCTATAGCCAATTTTAATATTAAATGCATTATGCAAATCATCATCATTTATTTGATGGCTATATGAGAGTGTACTAAACCAATTGTCATTGATTTTATAAAAAAGTGTTGAAGAGAAAGATTGTATATTTTTATTGCTTGTAAACTTACTTGTGGCTTCACTATAGGTGAAATTAGCATAAAATCTTTTTGTAAAAAAGTATCCTGTACCTAAATAAAATGTGTGTGTATCCTGTAAAGGTATGGTAACTTCTTTATCTTGCACGAAAGTATGATTTACACCAGCATAAAGTGACAAAGAAGCAAGAGGATAATAGCGCGTAGATGCATACACAATAAAATCTGTTTTGTTACCCTTGATATGGTATGTTGGTAATTTCATTCCCACACCAAGATTGATTTTTAGTGCATCTGAAAGGTTAAATTTTCTTTTTATCTTTAGGGTTGTGTCTTGCATACCAGCATCATCTTCTCCTGCAATTATGCCTGTTTTTAGTGCATAATTCCAATCATTATAATAGTAACTCATATCAAATTTTATAGCGTGTTGTGTGGCTCTATTTACTAAATCTTCATTGGTATTAAAGCCATAACCAATACTGATATCTAAATGGCTAGAGATAGAACATCCTGTCTCATCTACTTCATCTAAAAAAGGTGTATCTAGACAATGGTCTAATTGATCTGGTACCCCATCCATATCTTGGTCTTGATTGTTTTGTGAAAAACCTAGCGTACAACCTAGTATAGCAAGTAAAATTATTTTAATCATCATCATGTGCATCCTCTCTATAGGCTTCTGTTTCATTTTCTATGATATCTTCTATTTCATTTTCTCCCATGGTATCTACTTTTCTTTTTTTAATATCAGATTTTAATATTTTTTGGGAGTGTTTTGTTTTTGACATAGATTTTAGTTTGATTATAGCTTTTATACGCTCTTTTTCTTGCATAGAGAGTATCTTTTTCTTTAGAGCATTCATGCGTTTAAATCTCTCTTTTACAGGGGCATTTTGAATGGCATCAATCTCTGCATCAATATCAGCACAAAGTGAGAGTGACCAAATTATGATGAGACTATAAACTATGCTTTTGATAGTAATCCCTTTCTTAGATATTTAAAATTTAATATCACTTTTGTACCTATGTTTATTTGGCTTTTTATGTCTATTTGAATATTGAGTTCATCACATAATTTTTTAACAATATGCAAGCCTAATCCAAGACCTCTGTCTTGTTCTTTATAGTAACGTTGAAAGACTTTTGTAACATTGTATATGCCTTTTCCTGTATCTTCGATTGTCAATGTTTCATTGAGTATACTTAATATTACTTTACCTTTAGGTTTATTGTATTTAATAGCATTACTGAGAAGATTATCTAAAATGCGTATACAAAGTTCATGATTGGTATAGATGTATAAAGAATTTTTTTTATTAAAAACAAATGTTAAGTTAGGGTACATATTTTGCAAATTTTTTAAACGTTCTTCTATTAAATTTCCAATATTTATGGTTTGATTTTGTGTAGGTGTATTGTCTAAAAAAGATTTGAGATTACTTTGAAGATGCACAATGTTTTCCATACTGTGTGAAACTCTTTCGATATTTTCATCTTGACCATGTTCATCTTTAAACATCTTGATATTAAGTATCATTGAAGCAATGGGTGTATTAAAATCATGTAAAATATCTTTGATAAATTCATCGTTTAAGCGCAATGCTTTTCTAATAGGATTTAGACTATAAAAGGTAAAAAAAAGAGCAACAACAAAAAGAAGCAAGGTTGCTAAAATAAAGCGAAATAAAAGTGTATGATACATATGATTTATGTCTAGTGTAAGTTTAGATGGGGCATAAGAAATCTTCATATAATATTTTTTTGATTTTGGGATTGTGAAGTAGGCATAAGCACCATAATCTTCATAAAGTTTATCTAAAATATGTTTGCCTTTAGGTACAAAATCAAAATCATAATTTTCACAGTTAAGAGAGTAGCTACAGACTCGCATATTTTGTAAAAGAGCATATTTATATTCAGTCTTTTTTGTATGGTACAAGACAATAAAAAGTAAAATAAGTAATATTTCTAACAGAGAAAAAAAAACAAAAAAGTTTTTAAAAAGAGACTCTTTTTCATAGTTTTTCAAGCATATATCCTTTACTTCTAATGTTTTTTACTTTTATATCTAATTTTTGTTGTATTTTACTAATAGCTACACGTAAGGCGGTGTTAGATACACGCTCAAGACACTCATAAAGAATCTCTTTGTGTACGAGTGAACCTTGATGTTGTAGAAGTTTTTCGAAAACTCTTAGCTGTACCTCTGCTAAATCAACAATATGATTATTTGAACGAATAAGGCGAGAAGTAGGGTCATACTCTAAATGTTTATAAACAATGGTTTGTGTAGTGAATTTAGCTTCAATGCGAATCAATAATTCTTCAGGGTTAAAAGGTTTTTTGATGTAATCAATCGCTCCTAATTGAAAACCCTTTGCCATAGAATGCATATCTGTAAGAGCAGTAATAAAAATAGTAGGAGTATTGTCTTCTGCATATCGTAAGGATTGAAGCAATTCAAGACCATTTCCCTCTGGAAGATTGATATCAAAAAGATAGAGATCATAGCTGTTTTCAAAAGTAAATGTTTCTACTTCTTCCATCGTTAAAGCCGAAGTTACCATATGTCCAGCTTTGGTGAGAAAAATCTTTAATGTTTCACAAAGAATAGGATCGTCTTCAAGAAGTAAAATATTCATGATAACAATACCTTTCTTTTTGTATAAGATAAAATCTATTTTAACCCAATGTCAATAAGAAGTTCATTATCGATATAAATCTTATACTTTGTGTTTGTGTTGTCATTTTAGTCTTTTTTTGCACCTTCGTTTATCCATGATTGAATGGTTTGATATTGTGCAGATGATGTTGAAATGATTCTGCCTCCACCATGTCCAATGGTATTACTCCCTTTATCAAGAAGATATTGTCCTGCTTCAGTCATAGAAGATTTAAATGCCTTTACATTTGCATAGGTTGCATCGGTGGTTGTAATGGTAAAACGACCATTTGAACCATGGCAACGTTGACATTTTTCTTTTAAAATAGGCATTACATTTGTACTAAACGTAGCAACACCTTCGGTCACACCTGTTGTACTATTGTTATCAATCGTTTCATTTTCATAATCATTATCATCATCTCCACAGCCTACAAGCAAACTACTGGCGATAAAAGCAACAAGATAGATATTTTTTATTTTAATCATATTTAACCTTTCCTAGTATTATTCTGAAATTATAAGATGATTAGTGTTAGCTAAGTGTAAGCAAATATTTTTAACCTAAATGATGCAACAAAATATATCTATTTTAATTTTTGTTTAATTCTTGAGAGAGAAACAGGAGTCATACCTAGATACGTAGCAATATGGTATTGTGGTACTTTCTCTAAGAGTGATGGCATTGTTTTTTGAAGATGCATATAACGATCTTTATTATTTCTCGTGAGCAAATTGTGATAATCGTTGTCAGTGTTTAAATAGGCTAATTCCATGAACGTTTTTACAAGTTGAAGATATTTTTTAGACAATTTAGTAAGATATGCTAAATCCTCTTTTGAATAGACAGTTACTTCACTATCGATTAAAACTTCAAATCCTCGACAAGAAGGAACTTCTGTTACTAGACTTGTTAAATCAGTAACAAATAAATTGATAATATTTGATTCTGGAGTATTAAAATAAAATTGTCTTGTAAAATCTTTTCCTTCATCATTGATAATGTATGATCGAATAAGACCAGAATTGATAAATATAAAATCAGTCCAAATATCATCTTGATAGCAGATAATATCACCTTTTTTATAATATCGTATTTTTAATATTTTAGTTGCTAGTTTCCATTCAGTTTCATTGATTGATACAAATTGACTGATAATTTCTTTTAATGTTTTCATAATTTCCCTTTTATATGATTACAAACTTTATCTTTGAACCCTCCAAACTAATAAAAACGCCTTTATAATACTTATTTTAACATCTAAAAATGAAAACTAGATTGTTTGTGAATCTTTTTTAGAAATATTTTTTTAATTTCAATATCTATTCTATCATTTTGTAACTATTTTAAGAGAAAAATATATCATTTTATCAAGATTATTATCATTTGTTAATGACAAAAAGTAAAATTTATGGAAAAATCTCATTCTATGCTATATCACTAATAAATAAAAGATGGGTATATATGTCAAAATAGTCGAGGGATATAATGGGGAAAAGCATCTAAAATTATTAGTATATAGCATACAATATTATTCATTGTTGTAATGAATATTGGTATATATGATATATAAATATTATATCTCTATCTTATACCCTATAAGCTTCATTATGTAGTTCATCAAAAAATATAAAATGTTAAATAAATTTAGGAAAGAAGGTGCATTTTCACCTAAAAAAGTGAAAATGCAAATAATGGTTAAAAAATATGTCTAGAATTTGTAATTTACACCTAGTGTAAATGAGTTTACAGCAACATCTTGACCTTTTGCAGTTCCATCAAAGTCTTCTGCATCATAAAGTCTTCTGTAATCTACGAACATATCAACATTCATTACTGTGAAATCTGTACCAATACCGTATTGGATACCAGTTTCTTTTGCTGAAGTTTTACCATCATCCATAGTTGTTTGTCCATATCCAACTAAACCATACATACCAAATCCAGCAACGCTAAATTGTGGTTTAAGATAAACACCAATATTTGAAATACTGCTATCTTTGATATCTTTATCAACATTCCAAGTTTTGTAGTTTACATCACCCAATGAAGTAGAATATCTTGCTTCAACTGCAAAATATTTATTGATATCATATCCTAAGTTTACACTGATACCTGACATTGCTTTAAATTCTGAATCTGGTGTATCATACATACCTTGTAGACAAGAGTATCCAAGACCTGCATAAAAACCTTTTGAAAGATTAGGAGTAACAACTGATGGTACTTCTACTACTGGTTCAACAGGTGAAATATCCCCTCCTGCAAGTGCAAATGTAGAGCTCAAAAGTAGTGCTGTAAGTGATAATTTAATTTTCATATTATATTCCTTTATTTTTGTGTTAACTTTTCTTTTAAATGAGTAACATCGGAATATTACAAGTTTTTAGCATAAAAGTCAAGATATTTTTATAAAAATAGAGCATAAATTTTTTTTTGTTATACAAATATACACACTTTAATTTTTTTCATTCCAATTGGTTTAACCATGCATCAAAATCTGCATCACTGGGCATCTTCCAGTCCGCTCTTGGGCTTAGAGAAATAGTACCTACTTTGGGTCCATCAGGCATACATGAACGTTTGAATTGTTGGGTAAAAAAACGTTTTAAAAAGAGTTTTAGCCATTTATGAATAGTTTGTTCATCATATTGTGTATCAAATGCCATGGTAGCTAAGTGTAAAATTTTCTTTGGTTTTGCACCATATTTTATAAAATGGTATAAAAAGAAATCATGAAGTTCATAAGGTCCTATAATATTTTCTGTCTCTTGCATAATGGTGTCATTTTTATGAGGTAAAAGTTCTGGGCTTATGGGGGTATTAAGTATATCTTCTATAATAGGGGCTATTTTTTTATTTTCTTTATATGATTCAATGACATATTTTATCAGTGTTTTTGGTATACCAGCATTGAGTGCATACATGCTCATATGATCACCATTATACGTACTCCATCCAAGGGCTATTTCACTTAAGTCGCCTGTACCTATGACAAGCCCACCCAACTTATTTGCCATATTCATAAGTATGCTGGTTCGTACACGTGCTTGTACGTTTTCATAGGTAATGGAGTGTTCCTCTTTGTTGTGATCTATTGCTTCAAATTCTTTGAGAGAGATATCCGTGATATTTATTTCTTTGAGTGTAACACCCAAAGTTTCACAAAGTTTTATGGCATTGTTTTTGGTACGACTTGTGGTTCCAAATCCAGGCATAGTAATGGCTATAATATTTTTAATATCCCAGTCCATCATCTCAAAGGCTTTATGTGTGGAGAGGAGTGCAAGTGTAGAGTCAAGTCCCCCGCTGATACCAATAATTGCTTTTTGGATATGTGCATAGTTCATACGTTTGATGAGTGCATGGGATTGAATTTGGATGATTTCTTGGCATCTATGTTTTTTATCTGTGTGGCGTGAGGGCACAAAAGGTGTAGGGTCAATGAGACGTTCAATGTTGTTTATTTTTGCTAAAGTATTTACCTGAATGAGTCGTGTTTTTTTACGTCTGGTATCACCATAACTTGATTCGTTAATCCTTAACCATTTGAGGCGTTCTAAATCAACATCTGCGCTAATCAGACTATTTTCTAAACTAAAACGCTCATTTTGCACAAGGGTTGATCCATATTCACAAATAAGGGCATCTCCTCCAAAGACGGTATCTGTTGTACTTTCACCTACTCCAGCAGAACTATAAACATAGGTAGCCATGCATCTGGCACTTTGCGTACGCACAAGTTCTTCTCGATATGCATGTTTCCCTATGAGTTCATTGCTTGCACTTAGGTTGAAAAGTAAGTTTGCACCATTACTAGCCATATGGTTTGAAGGAGGTGTTACAGCCCAAAGATCTTCGCATATCTCTACCCCAAACGTCATATCTTTTTGATCTGTAAAGAGTAGGTCAACTCCAAATGGTACTTCTTCTTCTAATAAGTTTACACTACTTCTTGTGATATCACGCCCTGAAATAAATTGTCTTTTTTCATAAAACTCTTTTTTATTAGGAAGATAAGATTTAGGTATAACGCCTAGTATTTTTCCATTTTGTATGACCACAGCACAGTTATAAAGTCTATCTGCTTCAAAAAGTGCAATCCCTAAGATAGAGATGGTATGCAGGTGTTTTGTCTCCTCTAAAATAGAGGCTAAAGCATCATTTTGTGAAGCGATGAGTGTTTGGTTAAGAAGAAGATCTGAAGCCGTATAGCCTGTAAAAGTAAGTTCTGGAAACACAACAACAGAAACATTTTTTTGAGATGCCTCTGTGATGAGTGTGAGTATCTCTTTAGCATTTTTAGCAGGGTTTGCTACAGATGTTTTATTGACTGCGGCAGCGACACGGTAATATCCAAACATAAAATTCCTTTTAGGTTGGGCTCCCTTTTGCCCAACGTTCATAAAGTAGTATGATACCAAAAATTTTTCTGTATTTAGATGTAAGATAAGCGCATTAAATATCAATTATGCTTTTGAAGCAAGAATTTCAATAGACTCTATTGTATCATTTTGTTCAATGTTATCAAGTACCATAAAAGAGTCTGTATTATCTTCTTCAATGGCACCAAAGACTGTATGCACACCATCTAAATGAGGTGTCGGTACAAATGTAATAAAAAATTGACTCCCCCCTGTATTTGGTCCGGCATGAGCCATAGAGAGAGTGCCTCTTCTGTGTGCTTGTGTACTTGTATCTGTTTCACAATCAATCGCCCAATCAGGACCACCTGTACCAGCCATAGCTGGATTTCCTCCAGGTCTAGAGTGAGGACAACCTCCTTGTGCCATAAAACCAGGAATAACTCTGTGAAACTTTAGATTATTATAAAAATTTTCATTGGCCAAATGTGCAAAATTTGCAACAGTATTTGGTGCATCGTTAGGATAAAGTTTGACCCAAATTGCCCCTTTATTTGTATTGAATTTAGCATATTGGTAAGTTTCCATGATATCTTGAGGGATATCGTATCTTTTTGATTGTTTTCCAAACATAATGTTTAGTCCTTTTGTAGTTAATTTAGAGTATAATCATACCATGATAACTATAAAAAAAGTTGTGCATTAGACGTTACTTAATAAAATGAAGGTAAAATATATGGAATTGTGTGTCGCATTGGATTTGTCATCTGCTAAAGAAAATTTGGCACTTGCCAAATCACTTCAAGACTATAATCTATGGGTAAAAGTAGGTTTTCGTACGTATATTAGAGATGGTAAATCTTTTATAGAGGCATTAAAACAAATAAATCCAAAATTTAAAATATTTTTAGATTTAAAACTTTATGATATTCCTAATACCATGGCAGATGCGGCAGAGGAGATGGCAAAACTTGATATTGATATGTTTAATATCCATGCAAGTGCTGGTACCATAGCAATGAAGGCTGTTATGGAAAGGCTGGCATCTTATGAAAAACGTCCTTTGGTATTGGCTGTGACTGCACTTACTTCTTTTGATGAAAAAAACTTTCAAAGAGTTTATGGAGAAAGTATAGAAGTAAAAGCACAACAATTTGCAAAGATGAGTTACGAAAATGGTTTAGATGGGGTAGTATGTTCGGTTTTTGAAAGCAGAGGTATTAAAGTGATTACATCTCAAGATTTTTTGACACTTTGTCCTGGCATACGTCCTTTTGGTGAAGATGCTGCTGACCAACAACGTGTGGCTACACTAGAATTCGCAAAACAAGAGTCAGTAAACTATGCTGTTGTAGGAAGGCCTATTTATAAGGACAAATATCCACAACAAAAAGTTAAAAATATTTTAAAAGCAATCACTACTTCGTAATTTCTTTTTTCGTTTGTGTGATGTTCACAGCATGATTCATGCCTTGTATCATAAAATACATACTTAGAGCAAAAAGAGCAAGAATAATAAATGGTGTAAATTTTTTTAGCATAAAATTCCTTAATATTTAAGGTATTTTACTCAAATTATAGTTAAATTTTATAAATTAAATTATATAATGGACTATGTTTTATAAATAATCTTTTAGGGCAAGGATGAGACAACATAAATTTAATAGGGGAGGGGAGATAATTAAATCAATGGCACTTACTCAAAAGATTAAAGATTATTTGGTAGCAAAAGAGTTAAAAAAGCTGGAACAAGAAGTAGATGCTTTAAAACAAATAATCATAGATAAAAATGAAATTGTTAAACGTATTACCCCAAGTATTGACAATATTTTAAGCCGTAAATTTCTTGAAGACAAAGAGGTACTTATTCAGATTTTTTCTGAACATATCTCGACAATCTTAGAACAATCATCTAAAAAATACCCAACAAGGTTGCGTGATTCTTTACATGAAACCATTACAAAAAATTTTGAAGAAGAGATGAAAAAAAATCAAGATAAGATGGTTGATATTATGTATCCAATGCTTGGAAGTATGGTGTCTAAATATGTGGCTTCTGCAATTAAAGAGATGAATGAAGCAATTAATAAAAAAATTGAAGAGCGCATACCTTATGAATACTACA
>QNZW01000109.1 GCA_003978375.1 Sulfurovum sp. | reverse complement strand
AACTAATGAAAAATATAAAAAACAAATTGATAACAGTTGGATTGATAATAACACTATTTATTGCTGGGTGCAGCAGTAAAAATCCTTCTGTTAGAACAGGTGCGATTGCAGGTGGTACAGCAGGGGTTGTTGTAGGTGGATTTTTTGGTATGCTTGCTGGAGGAGGTGTACATGGTGGCAATGAAGGTGGCATGTTTGTCGGTGCTTTGATGGGAGCTACGCTTTTAGGTCTATTTGGCACAGGTATAGGTGCAGGTTTTGGGTATGCGATAGATAGTGTCAGCAATAATGACAAAGAGATACAAACACTCATACAATCAGATAAAATGATGCACAATATGAAATGACAATGAGAAGTTTCATATTTCGCCCATCATCGATAGTGACTATAAAGATATGGGCACCTTTAATAACCCTACTCACACCTACAAAATAATATGCTATAATCCTAACCAAGAAAACACCTTCTATTCTCTCTATGTTAAGAGAATATCTATTGAAAGAAATATTATGCAAGAACACCCTTTAAAAAAAGTAGCTATTGTAGGACGCCCAAATGTAGGGAAATCATCACTGTTTAACCGTTTGGCACGACAAAGAGATGCAATTACTTCAGATATGTCTGGCACAACGCGTGATATCAAAAAACGTATCGTGACTATCTCGCAAAACCGTGAATTTGAAGTATTAGACACTGGAGGAATAGACTACTCCTCTGAACTCTTTAGTAAAGTCGCTGCATTTTCACTTGAAGCTGCGAAAGAAGCAGATATTATCATCTATATGGTTGATGGCAAAACCATACCTCAAGAGGAGGACAAAGAGCTCTTTTACAAACTCCAAGAGATGCAAAAACCTCTAGCACTTGTGGTCAACAAAATAGACAATGACAAAGAAGAAGAACGCTACTGGGAGTTTTTGGAATTTGGTGCAGAAGCTACCTTTGCCATGTCAGTCAGTCATAACCGTTATTTTAACGATTTTTATGCATGGATGGAAGAGCATATCCCAGCCCCAGTTGAAGAGACAACACTTGAACTCACAGAAGATGAAGAGATAGACCCTTTTGCTCAAATCGTCGAACAGATACATACAGAATATAAAGAAGAGAGTGACAATAAAATTCGTGTGGCTATCATAGGGCGTGTCAACACTGGCAAATCATCGCTCTTAAATGCCCTACTTGGCAAAGAACGCTCAATAGTCTCTGATGTAGCAGGAACGACCATAGACCCCATTGATGAGATGATAGAATATAATGACCATGAAATTACCTTTATAGATACTGCGGGTATTCGTAAACGTTCTAAAATCGTAGGTATAGAAAAATATGCACTTACCAGAACCACAGAGATGCTCAAAAAAGCAAACTTAGTCTTACTCATGCTTGATTCCACACAACCCATATCTGAACTTGATGAACGTGTCGCAGGGCTTATAGAAGAGTATAAACTAGCCTGTCTTATTGTCCTTAATAAATGGGACATTAAAGATGATAGAAGCTATGAAGAAGTGGTCAATGATGTACGTGATGAACTCAAGTTTTTACATTATGCACCTTTTCTTACTATTTCGGCAAAAACGGGATTACATGTCAATAAAATATTAGATCAAATTGTCAATATCTATACACGCTATGCGTACCGTATCCCGACTTCTGAGCTCAATGATACTTTACGTGCAGCCATACGTCGTCACCATATCCCTTCACACCATGGTGCCATAGTCAATATCAAATTTGCCACACAGTATGAGACAAAACCACCTAAAATCGCACTGATTACAAATAGACCAGAGTTTTTACACTTCTCTTATATTCGTTATTTGGCTAATTTTTTTAGAGAAAAATTTGATTTTGAGGGGGTACCTCTAGACATCGTAGCACGTAAACGAGGTCAAAGATTTGATGAAGAGGATGATACATTTTTATAGTTAATTTTTAATTCTCCTGCTATAATGGCATAAATTATATTTACTTAGTACAGTAATAGTAGGAGAGTTTATGCGTGTACTTACAGGAATTCAAGCTTCAGGGAAACTTCATATTGGTAATTATTTTGGGGCAATGAAGCCTATGATTGCACGACAAGAGGAGAATGAACTTTTTACCTTTATCGCCAATTATCACTCTTTGACCACCTCTAAAGATGCTGACACCTTAAAGCAATATACCTTGGATGCTGCCATAGATTATCTCTCTATAGGGATAGACCCAGAAAAAACAACCTTTTGGATACAAAGCGATGTGCCAGAAGTATTAGAACTTTACTGGATACTCTCTAAGTTTACGCCTATGGGACTACTTGAACGAGCACATAGCTATAAAGACAAGGTAGCCAAAGGTATCTCAGCAAACCATGCACTTTTCTCGTATCCTGTATTAATGGCAGCAGATATTCTGATGCTTGATACAGAAATAGTACCTGTAGGAAAAGATCAAATTCAACATGTAGAAATGACGCGGGATATTGCTACAAAATTTAACAATGAATATGGAGAAATCTTTACGCTTCCTGAACATAGTGTAGAAGCAGAAGTAGCAACCATCCCTGGTATAGATGGACAAAAAATGTCAAAAAGTTATGGCAATACTATTGACCTTTTCATGGAAGAAAAAGCTTTACAAAAACGTTGCAATAAAATTATCTCTTCTTCTACTCCCCTTGGTGAAGCCATAGAATGGGAAGAGGATAATGTCTTTGCTTTAGCCTCACTCTTCTTAGACAAGCGTGGTAAGCTAGAATTACAAGCGCGATATATGAGTGGAAAAGAGGGATATGGACATTTTAAAAAGTATTTAAAAGAGCTTATTTGGGAAGAGTTAGCAGAAGCCAGAGAAAAACGTGAATATTATCTTTCACATCAAGATGAAGTCCATGATATTTTAGCCATGGGCGCAAAAAAAGCACAAACTATCGCACAAAAAAAGATGACAAAAGTCAAAGAAGCTATAGGTCTTTAAAGGACCTTTAGTAGATGCTATTTAAAATCTTTTAGAGCCTCATTGATCAATTCACCTATCTTTTTTTCTCTTTGAGAATTATCTTTTTGATCTGATTTAACTGTAACTGTCTTTTTGGTAGTTTCTTTTTCAAGCATATAATATTTTACAGTCAAAACAACAATCAAGATAAGCAAAATCCAAACCAAAAAAATAGCAATTTTATCGATAATATTTCTCATTTTTATCCTTTTGTTTTTTGTTTTCCTATCTCAATAGCATCTATTTTTGTAATATTTTTCAGTAACATGCGTACTATTGTTTGATTAATATCTTCTGTATAATACAACATTATATCTAGCTTACCTTTATTCTCATGTCCTTTTTTGTGTGCCAAATAGAGCAAATGTCTTGCTATGGCATCTCCTGTATGAATAAGATTTATTTCTCTTTGCATGATTGATTCAATCACATTGCCTACCAACGGATAATGTGTACAGCCCAAAACAATGCTATCTACATCATTTTCTCTCATAGGTTTTAACCACTGTTCTAACATTTTTTTGGTTTTAGGCGTATCTATTTCACCTTTTTCTATCTGCTCTACTAGGCCTGGACATGCTTGTTCGTAAAGTGTTACATCTTTTTCTGTGGCCAAAACAGAAGCAAGTTGTTGATACTTCTCACCTTTAAGTGTTGCTGGTGTTGCAAGTACACCTATTTTCCCTGTAAGTGTCTGTTCAATCGCTGGTTTCACCCCTGGTTCTGTACCAATAATAATCAATTGAGGATAACGCTCACGTAGTGTTTGAATCGCTGCTGAAGTCGCTGTATTACACGCAACAATTAATGCATCAATATGATGTTTTTGTATAAAATATGCTGCAATATCTAAGGAAAATTGTAAGATTTGTTGAGAGGTTTTTTCGCCATAAGGTGCATTTTTGGTATCTGCAATATAAAATATTTGAGCACCTTTGACATACTTGGCTAAGGATTGAACAACTGTCAAACCACCTAAACCAGAGTCAAAGACACCTATCTTTAACATTGTAAATTATGCACCTTCATTCATCAAATTAAGAAACTCTTCATTATTTTTTGTTTTCATCATTTTAGAAAATAAGAATTTCAAACCTTCTACTTCTTCCATATTTTGCATAGCGTTTCTCAATGCCCACACTCTTTGTAGCGTTATTGGGTCTATCATAAGTTCTTCTTTTCTTGTACCAGATTTTGTTACATCAATCGCAGGATAGATACGACGTTCAGAAACATGACGACTTAAAATCACTTCAGAGTTTCCTGTCCCTTTAAACTCTTCAAAAATGACTTCATCCATACGTGATCCCGTATCAATAAGCGCTGTAGCAATAATCGTAAGTGAACCACCTTCTTCTATATTTCTCGCTGCACCAAAAAAACGTTTTGGTTTATGCAATGCGTTGGCATCGACACCACCAGAGAGTACCTTTCCAGAACTTGGTGTCACTGTATTGTATGCACGTGCAAGTCTTGTAATGGAGTCAAGCAGTATCACCACATCTTTCCCCATCTCTACGCGTCTTTTGGCTTTTTCTATCACCATCTCAGCTGTACGCACATGGTTTTGTGCAGGTAAATCAAAAGTAGAAGCATAGACCTCACCTTTGACAGAACGTTGCATATCTGTTACCTCTTCTGGTCTTTCATCTACAAGAAGTACCATTAAAGAAGCATCTGGATTGTTATGGGTCACACCATGTGCCAGTTCTTTAAGAAGTTCTGTTTTACCTGTACGAGGAGGGGCAACAATAAGTGCTCTTTGCCCTTTTCCAATAGGTGCAAAAAGATCAAGCACACGTCCTGTCATTTTTACAGGGTTATACTCCATTTTAAGCTGTTCCATCGCATACAGTGGGGTAAGGTTGTCAAACAAAGGACGTTGTTTTGATTTATCAGGTGGTAGATAATTAATCGCTTCTATTTTAAGCAGTGCATAGTACTTCTCTTGGTCTTTAGGCGAACGTACTTGACCCGTAACAATGTCACCATTACGCAATGCAAAACGTTTGACTTGTGTACCACTTACATACGTATCGTTTGAAGAGTTAGCAAAATTGCCATCAATAGAACGTAAAAAACCATATCCATCATTCATAATTTCTAAAATACCCGTGTAGAGTATAAATCCTCCCTGAGAGACTTGTGCTTTTAAGATTTCAAAAATAAGATCTTTTCTTTGAAACTCGTTGGGATTTTCTACTTTTACATTTTTGGCTATATCTACCAGTTCTGATAAAGGAAGTTTTTGAAGGTCTTCAATTTTATGTCCATTTACAGGAACATGTGTTCTTTTATTGGAAGATTTTTTATTGGGTTTTGGAGATTTTTTATTTTCGCTCATGTTTCCTCTTGTTTTAAGGTTAGGTTATGGAGGTGTTACAATTACATCAGTCTTATACTCATGTGTAGTGGTGTATTATAACCCTTTTAAACTTAAAAAGTTAATACTGTACTATCAAAGCCTTCTAGATTATCCTAAACTACTCATCTCTTAACCCATATTTAGGTAAAATTTTATCAATAAAAAGCAAAGGTATCTTCTTTGACAGAAACAACTTGTACCCATTGTAATCTTACTTTTTCTGAAAAAATAATGATTAAAGAACAACACCATGATACAACATTATATTTTTGTTGTAAGGGATGTCAAGGGGTGTATCATTTGCTAAATGATGAGGGACTAGATAGCTTTTATGACAAACTTGGCACCACAACACTTCAACCTGCTACCCCCACAAAAGACGATCTTGAAAAGTTTGATCTTGATGGCTTCAAAGAGAGATATATTAAAGTAGACGAAGATGGACTTTCTAGTATACATCTTATTATAGAGGGTATCCATTGCTCTGCTTGTGTATGGCTCAATGAAAAAGTGCTTCATAAAACAGAGGGTATCATGGAAGCCAGTATTAACTACAGCACCCACAAAGCAAAAATTGTTTGGGATGAAGAGCTTATAAAACTTTCACATATCATTCAAACCATTCGTTCTATTGGGTACAATGCCTATGCCTATGATGCTTCTTTGCAAGAAGAACGTGCCACAAAAACACGCAAATCTTACTATCTGCGTATTCTTGTGGCTGTTTTTGGTTCTATGAATATTATGTGGCTTGCAGTGGCACACTATGCAGGATACTTTTCTGGCATACAGCAATCCTTTAAAGATATCTTAAATTGGGCAGAATTTGCTCTGGCTACTCCTGTACTTTTTTACTCTGGATGGATCTTTTTTAGAGGGGCGTATTATGGGTATAAAAACCATATTGTCAATATGGACACATTGGTTGCTTCTGGCGCATTGTCTGCTTATATCTATTCTATTTATGCTATGTTAAGTCACCATGGTGAAGTCTATTTTGACTCCGTTGTTATGATTATTACTTTTGTGCTTGTAGGTAAATACCTTGAAGTACTAAGTAAAAAACATGCCGTAGACACGCTAGATAGCATGAGAGGCAGCACTCCTACTGAAGTTACTACCATAAAAGAAGGTGTCAAATCTTTAGTCAGTATTGAAAATATTGTTGTAGGTGACATCATAGAGCTTAAACCTGGAGAAAAAGTAGTCATTGATGGCGTACTCATCTCAGGGAGTGCCTCTTTTGATGAGAGTTCTCTCACAGGAGAAAGTCAAGCACTTTTCAAAGAAAAAAATGATGCAATACGCTCAGGCTCACTCTGTTTAGATTCTGTCATACGGTACAAAGCCACCAAAGATGCCTCCACATCTTTACTCAGCTCCATAGTAAATTTGCTAGAGGAATCTATGAGTAAAAAACCACATATTGAACAACTTGCCAATAGTATCTCTGGGTATTTTTCTACAATTATTTTGCTTATTGCCTTGTTTGCTTTTATTGGCTGGTATGTTGCTACAGGAGATTTTGAATATGCATTGATTATTGGTATTTCTGTGGTTGTTATTGCTTGTCCTTGTGCCTTGGGTTTGGCAACACCTATGGCGACATTAGTGGGCATCAATCTTGCAGCCAAACGCGGTATTCTCTTTAAAGAAGCCACATTTTTAGAAACCATGGCACAATCAAACCATTTGGCTATAGATAAAACAGGTACCCTTACAGAAGGAAAACCCTCAGTCATTCATGCCAAAATCATCACATCTTTTGATATGTCACTTCTTTTGGCACTGGTTTCAACCTCTAATCATCCTATATCAAAAAGTATTCGTAGCTATCTTCAAAAAGAAGACACATCGCCACTTATTTTAGAAAATATTCATGCTATAGAGGCCAAGGGTATCGAAGCTACCTATAAAGATAAAACTCTTTTGGGAGGCAATGCACTTTTTCTCAAACAAAAAGGTATAGAAGTAGACTATACTTCAGAACATACACTTTTTTTCTTTGCTATTGATCATACACTTGTGGCTATTTTTGAGCTAAGCGATACCTTACGCAAAGGTGCCAAAGAAGCAATAAGTCACATAAAAGATATGGGCATTAATGTGGTCATGCTTACAGGAGACAATGCAAACAGTGCAAACAAAGTAGCAACTGCTGTAGGCATAGAGGAAGTATACGCCAATCTTCTACCCCAAGACAAAGCACATTATATTCAAGCCAAACAACAAGAAAATCATGCTATCTTTGTGATGGTAGGTGATGGAATTAATGACACCATTGCCCTAGCCTCATCAGATATCTCTATTGCTATGGGGCATGGTGCAGATGTGGCTATTGATATTTCAGATGTGATACTTTTAGAAGAAAATCCTCAAAATATTTATGAAGCATACCGTATTTCTAAACGCACCTATAGAGCCATTAAAGAAAATTTAGGTTTTTCTTTACTGTATAATGTGATTGCTGTTCCACTTGCTGTGATGGGTTTTGTCAATCCTTTGGTTGCTGCACTCTCTATGAGTCTAAGCTCATTGGTCGTAGTGGCAAATTCTTTGCGTATTAAGCGTTTAACCTTTAAGGAGTTTTAATGTCTGAAAATATTGTTATTCTAATGATTAGTATCTCTACTATCTTAGGAAGCTTAGGTTTGTTTGCTCTTATCTGGGCAGTTAAAAATGGACAATTTGACGACCACAATAAATTTATAGATGCTGTACGACATGACAATGAAGAAGATCTAAAAGATGCAGCAATGATAGAAGAAAAAAAATACGCTTATCAAAAAAAGAGAAAAGAGAAAAAAAATTATATGCCACCAGATTAACTCTAAATCATGTATGTTGTCAATTTTTTGCACAAATATACACGATAGAAAAAAATTCTAACACTTTTGCTTGATGCACTTCTAATATAAAAATCCAAACAACCACAAGGGTATCTTGTTGCCAAAGCCTACTTCTATATCATCTGCTACTATATAAGAGAATGCTAAATCTTTTATTTGCTTATAACTTTTATTTTTTCCTCCTATCTCTACAATGTATTTGTCTTCCAGTAAAAAATCACCGATTTTTGAATATTCGATTTTATAGTTTTTATCTAACTGATTGACAAAAAAATTCTCTCGAAGTGTTCCTATATCTTGATTATCACAATAGGCATAATTAAGATTGGTATTGTTTAAATAGAGTTTTGATGGCTTTGAAAAAATGCTGTCACCTTTTGTCTTAGGAAGTACTTTCATAAATATATCTCCAAGCGTCAAATAATGGATATACAGATAGAGTGTTTTTCTATTGATGCCAATTTTGGTAGAGAGATTTGTTAAATTCAGTTCATAAGGTTTTGAGTTACAAATATAAGCCACAAGTTGTTTGAGTTTGGTGATATTGCTCGGTTCTATATTGTAAATTATAGGTAAATCACTCTCCACAACTACATTGACCGTCTCTTCAAGTTTCAAATAATAGGTATCGGGTGTTTCAAAGTAAAATGGATAATACCCGAACTTCAAATATTCTCTAAAATATTCCAAGGGTTTGATACGTTTGGATATCGTTTTAGAGAGTGCCATGTGATTGTTTAAAATTTCACTCATCGTATAGCTCTCAAATGTTTCACCCAGTTTAAACTCCAAAAATTCTCTAAAACTAAGCCCTTTGACGCGGTACAAAACAGCCCTGCGACTCAAATCTGCCTTTTTATGCTCTAGCACAATAGCTGAACTACCACTGAAAATAACCTGTATATCTAAAAAGTCATAGATTTCTTTGAGTTCAATCTCAAAGTTTTTATATTTGTGTATCTCGTCAATGACTAAAACTTTCCCCCCAAGATTGGAAAATGTTTCTGCAATGTCAAAAAGTGTTTCATCCCCACCCATAATACTATCGACACTCATGTAAAGTTTTTTATCATCAGCTAAGTCTAAACTCTCCAAGTATTGCAGCAAAAAAGTCGTTTTACCTACCCCTCTAGCACCTACTATACCTATAAGTCTCTCATTAAAATCAACAATGTTAAAAAAGTACCGTTTATAATGAATAGTTGAAATTTTTTTATTGATATACTGATACTTTTTAAAGAGTTTTTGTAGCACAATATTCCTTTTTGTATATTATAAACAACATTATTATATTTTATTGTTGTTTAAAATAAACTTTATTACCATAAAACTTTCGTATTTATTGTTTATTAAAATTAACAATTGTTTTATAGTATAAAATTCACCACCCTAGAACTAGCATACACCACCCCACCCTCATCTACCACATCCACTTCAAAAGTCAAACGTCTCTTCTTTTGCTCCACAAGCTTTGCTTTGACGTAAATAAACCCTACTTTCATGGTAATGGCTTTTATAAGTTTTGTCTCTATGGTGCGTGTCATGTTGGCAGAGGCTACCAACATACTCAATGGTCCTACCCCATTGTCAATGGCAGCATCTATCATGCCACCTTGCATCGTCCCATAAGGGTTTTTCCATTGCTCTAATACGGGTAATTTAGTTATGAGAGATTTTTCTTCTTCATTAAAGTCTATGACTTCACATTGCATGATTTCAAA